>JBBAKZ010000490.1:0-2254 GCA_040403275.1 Arcicella sp.
TGGACTTAAAACCGCCGAAAACCGTCCATCCAACGCATCGGAATTGAATTCGGCGGTAACTATATCGGGATTAGAAATTTGCGAAACCAAAATTTTTGCGGATAAAGGATTGTTGGAAGTTGAATCAGTGATGTAACCTTGAATGGTAGCAAGGGCCTCAATCGCAACGTCAGCGGTGTAAATATCTCCATCTTTCACGTAATAAATCATCTCTCCACACGCAGGGATTGCCACAAATTGGTCAGGATTTGAGGTGTTCAAAAAATCTAAAGCAACTGGATTTGTCCAAGTGCCATTTTCTTGTAATTCAGATTTATAAACATCGAAATTTCCTTGGCCGTCTTTTCTAATGGATGAAAACATCAAGGTTTTACCATCGGGCATGATTCTCGGTGCTTTTTCACAAATAAGATTGATGGGGCTTGGCAATTCTACGGGTGTTTGCCACTTGTCATCCGCTGCACGTTCTGCCCGCATAATGCGATAACAACGTTGCTGAGGGTCTTTTTTGTCACCGAAAACGTATTTTGCTCGGGCGAAGTAAAGGTATTTTCCATTAGCGGATAAAGATGGATACCCTTCATAATCCTCTGAATTGACAGGTCTCCCTAAGTTCATAGGAGCCGACCAACCACTTTTTTCACGAATAGAATAATAAATGTCTTCGTGTCCGTCTGAATCTTTTCCATTAGCAGAAAAAAATAATAAATTGCCATCATAACTTAAACAAGGTCCACCCAGAGGGGCTTTTTCAAAAAAAGTAGTTGTAATTTTGGGAATTGCAGTAGGGACGGACCAGTTTTTACCATTTCTTCTTGATTCAAATAGTTTCCAATCTCCTTGGCGGTCGGACTCGAAAATAAGTGTTTTACCATCAGCACTGACCGAAGGGGCATACTCTGTAAATTTAGACGTATTAATAGGAGCTGGAAGAGCCTTGCTATTTTGAGAAAAAACACTATTTACGCCAAAACACAGAATTAACGGTATGATAACAAATAAATTTATGTTGGTGGTACTTTTTTTCATGGGAAATTGGTAAACGACAAAATTACTCAATTTTAGCGATTCATTTAGTAAAATTAACAGCAATTATTATATAAATAGAAAGGTAAAAATGTACTGTAAATCAGACAGTTACGTTGAAAAATAGACGAATAGGAAGTTAGCTTGGCAAAATGTGTATCATAATTTCAAAATTTAAAAAATCTAAGTTAAAATAACAATCTAAATGAAGTATCTAATTGTCGGGCTTGGAAATATTGGCCCCGAATATTTGCTAACACGCCATAATGTAGGTTTTATGGTTCTTGATCGATTAGCGAGCGAATTTGAGACGAAGTTTACAATGGAACGTCTCGCATACCACGCAGAAATACAACATAAAGGGAAACAAATTCACTTAATTAAACCCACTACTTTTATGAATTTGAGCGGTAAGGCCGTTAATTATTGGATGAAGGAATTGAAAATAGAGAAAGAAAATGTTTTAATTACTACGGACGATATTGCCTTGCCCTACGGAAAGCTTAGAATGAAGCCCAAGGGATCACACGGAGGCCATAATGGATTGCGTAACATTCAAGAAATTTTAGGTGATTCTGACTATGCGAGACTTCGCTTTGGTGTAGGGGATGATTTTGGTAAAGGAAAGCAAATTGATTATGTTTTAGGCAACTTCCAGACAGCGCAATTTGAAGAACTACCAGAACATTTAGATAGGGCGTCTGAAATGATTAAGAGTTTCTGTTTACAGGGTTTGGATAAGACGATGAATGCTTTTAATCAATAATTGTATTATTCTAAGAATTAACTATTGTGGTATTAGATATTTAAAGTAAAATGTTTGTAATGTTTAGTCAATTTTTACGAGATAATGTTTGGGAAAAAGCATTTTAAAGCATCAATAGCCACTATGACTACTGATTCTTAGCGAGTTAGCGAATTATATTTTCAGACAATTGCAATAAAAATTTGCAAGATTCAATAATATTGCAGAAATTTGCATCGTTGAATAATAAATAGTGCTTTTAGATAATTCTAAGAATCATTTTTAACCATTTTTCAATTTAATGTGACTTATTAAACACTTTAGGCCCATAAGATCATAACAGTGATAACGTAAATATCGGGAACTTTTTATTACTATTATTACGTTTAATTATTGATAACAATTAAGTAACAAATAGCATAAATTTTCGGTATTAATATAGACAAGATAAGCTTTTTTATTGAATTTTTCATAAGTATTAAT
>JBBAKZ010000491.1:0-2249 GCA_040403275.1 Arcicella sp.
GATGGTCGAGCAACGTTTTGTTTTTCGAAATATCGTACAGTGAAAAACCTGTATGATTGTGGGCAAAAACCTCGGATTGATTTAATTTTCTATGTACTGATTTCATGCTAACTTTCGTAGCATTACAGGCAAATAATAGGATTGCCGAAGAAATAATTGCGAGTTTTGTGTGAGAATTCAAGGAGGAAATTTTGGATAAAAAGCGATAAAATTTGATGGTTATACTGAGTATGAAATTAAAAAAAATCTACGGATAATACTATGGATGGCAGTTAATTTTGTTTTTTGGTTGATAGCTTACGTCTTTCCCCATACGCAAATCTCCCGAAACAAATTTTCTTGATTAACTTTGTAACCCTTTTCAAAGAATATAAAACCTCTTTGTTAATTAATCCGTTATTATTGAAAAGTAAATCATAAAATTATAATCCGAATGTCAGTAAAATATTTTCATCTTTCAGTAAAAGAAATTATTGAAGAAACTGCCGATACCAAGACGTTTTCGTTTTGGCATCCCGTTCACAATACTGTGCCTTACAAAGCGGGGCAATTTTTGACTTTAATTCCGGAAATTAATGGTCAAAAGGTTCGTCGTAGCTATTCGATGTCCTCCTCTCCCAATAAAGATGCTTCAATTGCCGTAACGATAAAAAGAGTTGCCAATGGATTGGTTTCCAATTATTTATGCGACCAAGTGAAAGTAGGAGATGCCATTGAAATTATGGAACCGATGGGGCATTTTGTCATTGAACCGAATCCTACGAAAGAAAGAAATATTGTACTTTTTGGGGGAGGTTCCGGTATTACGCCTTTAATGTCTATCTTGAAATCAGTACTTCCCATTGAACAGCATACGAAAGTTTATTTGGTGTATGGTTCGAGAGACGAAGAGAGTATTATTTTCAAAAAACAATTGATTGAATTAGAACAAAAATATGAAGGGCGTTTACGGGTTTTACACGTTTTGAGCCAACCTTCTTATACTTGGACTGGATACAAAACTCGTATCAATCAGGCCTCGGCGGTTACCTTTTTAAAGCAAGATTTTGCGATAGATATTGCCAAAGCTGAATACTATTTATGCGGACCAGAAGGCATGATGGATGCTGTTGTAAAGGCATTGAATATTTTTAATGTCCCAGCTGAAAACATTCATCAAGAGCATTTTGGTGCTGGAATTTTGACCGTTGAACAAGAAGACGAAGAAAGTTCAGTAAAAGAACAAATCGTTACGATTCAATATGAAGGCACTGATTATCAGGTACTTGTAAAGCCTCATGAAACTATTTTAGAGGCGGCACTTCGGGATGATATCGACCTGCCATACTCGTGTCAGGCGGGAATGTGTACGGCTTGTATGGGTAAATGCGTATCAGGAAAAGTGAGTATGGATGAGGAAGATGGATTAACGGATAAAGAAATTCAACAAGGATATATTTTGACCTGCGTGGCTCATCCAAAAACCAGTGGCGTTGTGATTGAAGTGGAGTAAGAAATTAGGGATTGGGGATTAGATTAACATCAAAATATTTCTAAGCCCCAATTATTTTCCAATCCCTAAATTGCTAATTCCCTCCAATCACTAAAGGCAAAATCTTCACCGCATCATCCGAGATAATTCTAACAAAAAACTTTCCCTGATTTTGTTTTGATACGTCAATATCAGCCGTGTAAACGCCATTCAATTTGACTAAATTCTTACTCGTCAGCACCATTCCAAACATATTAATTACCTCTGCTTGCACCGATTTCGTTGGTTTTGACGAGCGGTATTCTACTCTAAATTTATCCGTTGCTGGATTAGGGAAAATCTTGGCCGTCATCTCCGATACAATTTCATCTTCAATGGCCGTAATCGTTAACGTATAACCACTTGAAAATGCTTCACAACCGTTTGTATCCGTAGCTTTAACCGTATAAAGTCCTGATTTTGTGGGATTGATGGTATTTTGTGTTGCACCTGTAATAATAATTCCATCCACGTACCAAGTAGGATTTATGCCCGTCGCAATCGTTAATTGTCCATTATTTGCCAAAATTTTTGGCACGTTTGGCACTAAAACACTCGCCGTAACCGTCGGTGAAGTGGCGCTACACAGACCATTTTCAGTAACTACTACGGTATATACACCCGCTAACCCTGCCTTATAAATTGCTGAAGTTGCTCCCGTCAAAGCGGTTCCATCTTTTAGCCATTGATACGTATAATTTGTTCCCGTACTTGCGGTTAAATCCTTCGTTAAATCTTG
>JBBAKZ010000492.1:0-2245 GCA_040403275.1 Arcicella sp.
ACAGCTACACCGAAGACAAGAACAAAATAATTCAATCAAAATATTATCTAAATACATTTTTATGAAAAATACACTATCAACAGAATACGGCTTGTTTTTAATAGAATTCCACGGCATTATACAGCAATTTATTTTTAGTGGAGAAGAACCCGAAACCCTTGGCAACTTAATACAAGCACACGGAAAACACGGCATTTTTGCTATTAAAAGATTTAATACTCTAAAAAGTAGTTTCCAAAAAATAAGCAAAAGCCAGGTTTCTACCTTATTCAATTGGGACACACACAGCATAATAGAACTACAAAAAATCAATTTTATCAAATAATCACTAAAAATAAATCTTATGAATAATACTTACGCAAAATACACAGCTAATGTTTTCGTTGCAAAATGCGAAGAAAGACACGAAAAAGGGGAAACTATTGTACTTACAACCAAGTACGGAAAAGAACACGAATGCATTGTTTTTAACCTTGTAGCAAGAAATAAAGAGGGGTTTTATTTTTATTCCATTGTTAGGGCTGATGGTTTCAATGCTCAGGAGTTTGCCAAGAAAAAGGCAGAACGTTACCAACAATGGGCACAAAATGCCGAAGCCAAATCCGACCAACTTTGGGAAGCTTCCAACGAGGGGCGTGATTTCCTTTCATTGGGAGAGCCTATTAAAATCGGTCATCATTCAGAAAAGCGACATCGTGCGCTAATTGAAAGAAATCACAACCGTATGAGTAAAGCGGTTGAAGTCGGCAAAAAGGTAGAACAACACGAAAGCAAAGCCGAATACTGGAACGACAAAGCCAAGGTAATTAATTTATCAATGCCCGAAAGTGTTGAGTATTACGAATTCAAGGTAGAAGAAGCAAAAGAAAGACACGAGGGGTTAAAATCCGGAAAATACGAGCGTTCACATTCTTTCTCTCTTACCTACGCCAAAAAAGCCGTAAACGAAGCCGAAAAAAATCTTATAACCGCAAAAAAACTTTGGGAATAATGACAACACAATACATCTACCAAGAGCCATTCAATGGCAGAGTTTTAAACACAATGCACAACGGCACAGTTGACTATACTGGAGAGCCACAGCGCAACGAATACACGGCAGAAAATGGTTCAAGAGTTATAGAAACCAGTTATCTAAACCAGTTGACATTTGACCAGTACAACGAGCAAAAAGGCGGTAATTTAAAAATCGCTTCGGGCGAGGAAATTGATGTGCTATTATTTGCCTACGAGAACGAAAACGTTTTGACCGAATTCCAAGAGATAACCGAAGACCAATGGTGGAACTGGTTAGAGTGCTTACCGCCAACAAAATGGCATCATTACAAAGGACTTGAAATATTTTTCGTTTCCGAGTGCTACACATCAAATATTTACAGATGTTGTATTTCTTGCCCCGATGCTGACAAATACTATTCAGCACTTCGCAGAATCAACGAAACCGACGAAGAACTGGAAACCGTACTACTACAATCAATTAAACTGAATTAACCACCGTGGGAGCGTTTCAAAAAATACCACACAGATCCCGAACCGCTCCCACATTTTAAAAACCTTATCAGATGCCAACAATTAAAGAAGTTAATGCCCGAGCGCAAGAGATTGAAAACCGTGATAATTTGACAGTTTCGCAAATTCTAAAAATGGATGTTTTCAAGTACAAAATGGAACTCGTACAACGTGCCATTGATGAACTGAAAGCCGAAGAAGAAGAAAAGGAGAATTTCGATTTACTGGAGAATTACGAAACGTTGCCCGAAGATTTTAGAGCCATAGTTGATGCATACAGCGAGGAATTTAACGATGGTGGCGATTTATATGGTTTATGTGCTAAATACGTTGATAAACTGCAAGAAATTGGATATACAGCCGAATATGGACTGGATGGAGATTTGCACAGCTTAAGAAAAATGACAGCCGAAGAGGTGGAAGAACTTCTTGCTGTTCATTTGAAAGCTTCCGATTTTACCGAGGAAGACATAGAAGAATTTAACCAAAACCATTGATATGAAAACACTTAAAAATATTACGTTGGCAGTCCTATTGTGGGTACTTTTTATACTGGCTTCGTGCCTAATGTTGAACATCTTTTAAATATTAAAATTATGAAAAAATTGAATGATATTATCGGTTTATTAAATCAAAATGATATTTCGGTGGATAACTATAAAGAGAATGGAAAGCTTTGTGGTTATGAGTTAAACACCTACACCAATGGAGGTGTAAATCAGATTATATTTTTAGA
>JBBAKZ010000493.1:0-2230 GCA_040403275.1 Arcicella sp.
ACGAAATTATCGACGACAACGGCAATATGAAAAAAGTAGATGGTTGCGTGTTGCTATTGGATGAGTTGCCAAAAATTGACCCTAACACGGCGGGTTTGTTGAACGAAGGTTTAGCCAAAATCAAAGAATACGACTATGACCCTAATACGGGTACTAGAATTCCTCCAAGCATTTTGAATGGTAGGGGCGAAAGAAAGTACTTGGGTAATTGTTTCATAATGGCTGCGGGTAACGTCCCCTTGAATACCATTGACCCCGATTACGAAGCAAACTTTAAGCAAGATTTGTCTTTGCAAGATAGATTCATCGGTAGTACATACAAGGTGTTCGTTGATTACGCTTATGAGTTCGGTTCAATTATGAAAGGCTATGCGTTCATTTGGATATTCGGTACAAAACTTCGTGAGGCTATCATTCGTTTGAATGCAACCAACCAAGCGTTTGTTTCTATTCGTTTGATGCAAAACTTAAAGGCTACTTACGATGTTTATCGCATTGAAAAGGAGAAAATTGAAAAAGGTCTAGCCACTGTCATTACCGACCCAAAAACAATCATCGACTCGCTTAATACTTTCTTTGAATTGTTCAAACCATCCACCCGCGCTGCCCTTTTAGCCGAATTGGATATTGACGGATTGAAGCGCGTTGTAGCGGAAAAAGATAAAATGCCGTTTGACAAAAAAGCACCTAATTTTAACACTCCCTCGGAGGTTCAAGAGGCGCAACAAATGATTGCCAACTACGAAGCGACACAACTTTCTAGAGTTATCTAATGGGGTTTTTCAATAGTTGGAGACGCTTGCCCGTATTTTGTTGGGCGTATGACACGCCCGAAGCGTGGCAAGATGCGTTTGGCAAAGATTTGTACAAAGAAAGAATACGAGACTACTCGATAATTTTTGATACGCAAATAGCCCCTATTTTTTTTGAAATGGGAATGAAATTCAACTTGGGTGGTGAGCAAGACAAAAGTCGTCTAGAAACTACATCAAGACCCATAGGCGTATTTGATTTTTCTTTGGCGAGCAAAGGATTGTATCGTGTTCAAGAATACTATTCTCAAGAACTAGCAACCGACTATCCCAAGTTATTTGACACCTTTGAATTGCCATCGGGCGTTGTTCCGCCTAATTTAGTGGACAATATAATCATTGGTGGAATAAAAAATTTTATTTTTAATCACGATGGTAAAACTTACGTTCTTGACAAAAGGCAAAAGGGTACAACCGCTATCAATGATGGAGAAAAGGATGCTAAATTAAAATTTGCTACTAGTACCAAAGACGTTTACTTGAAGTTTAAGCGTGTTGGTGGGAAAGTGAAGTATGCGGAAATTTATTCATTGTTTTATTATACAAGTTTGGATGGTGATGATGAATATGCAATACGACATTTACCCGCATTAATGACGGCGGAATACTTTGAAAGTATGGGTATTAAAACACGGGTGTATATGACAAGGTTTTGTCACCCCAATGGAAGTGCTATATTACGTCAAAATGATTTGCTCACTAATGCCGAGTTGCCTATGTATACCCAAAAAGTTAATTATAGCGGTTCATCGAGATTTGATGATGAAATTATTTTTGCCCCTATCATTGTAAAAGATTTTGGTCAAGAAGTTGATTGGAAATCATCCTTAGCGGTTAGTCAAAACAACTCGTATGCAATTTATGAAGAAGTAGTAAAAAATATGCTACGAAAAGAAATTGATGGTTCAATTATTAGCCCATACGGAGACCCCGACCAAACTCAAGAAAGGTATTTAGAAGCGTTTGCAAGGTACAAGGAAAAATATCAATTGTATGTAAAAGCGGGTATTTGGAAAAGTAAAGAAATTCAAGAAGATTCCCAATTGTTTTTTCACTCACAAAGCATTAGAAGTTATTTGTCTAGAGTTAGGCGAAACTTATCGGGGGTTTATAATAGAAATAATAAAAGTGGAGTCGAAAGGTGGAAAGAGATTCTTGAAGGAAGCGTTGTAGCGAGGACATTTTTTGAATGGTGGATGAAAACCGCTGCGGGTCGTTGTCGTGATACCCTTATGATTATGAATGCCAAAGAACCACGCAAAGAAATGCAAAAGGCAATTGACGAATTGAAGGCACGTATCGGTGACATTAATTCGTATTTAACAATCGTTGTTCCACAAACTTATGCGGACAACAATCCAAAAAATAATTTAGAGAAAGAAATTGCTCGAATATTAATTCAAGAAGATTATGTTAAA
>JBBAKZ010000494.1:0-2229 GCA_040403275.1 Arcicella sp.
GAAATGGCCATTGAAGCACCTTTCTTCGGCGTAAATGTTCAGTCGATGTTAAAATTGGGCAGAGCACAAGGCGTAGTAATGGCAGCGGCTCTGTCACGGGAAATTCCGATTGTTGAATATTCGCCTAAAACGGTAAAACAATCGGTAACGGGCAATGGAAATGCTTCAAAAGAGCAAGTAGCGCACATGCTCGACCAATTATTGAAGATGAAATTAGATGCCAAATTATTTGATGCGACCGATGCTTTGGGCATTGCCGTTTGTCACCATTTTCATGGTACGAGTGTTATGTCAACAATGAAAGGCACGAAAAAAGGTTGGGGAGCATTTGTCAATGAGAATCCTGAGAGGATAAAATGAATTAACAATCGGCAGTTAATAATTAACAGTTTTATAAAGGAATTTTGTGAGAAATATTAAAATTAATTTTAACTGGAAATCTTCCTTAATTATGAAATTACGAGGGATCAGCTTCTTTTTCATAATTATCAATTATTCATTATCAATTATCAATTGTAACGCTCAACTATCAGATAAACAAGGAATTAGCACGATTGGCTTGCGTCCTTCGGCAACCATATTTACGTTTGGATTGCCCCAATCATCCACCATTCCAACGGGTTTTCAACAAAGTGTTTTTAATTATTCTCCCTTCCCTTTTACGGTTTTTCCGATCAATACCTCAACGAATAATCAAGGGAAGACCCAATTTTCTGGATTAATTGGTTCGTTTGATTTGGGCTTAAATATGTCAAAATTATTGCAAAATGATCGAATTTTAAAGGGCGAAATTGGCGTTTATTACGCTTGTATTCCCCACAGTTATTCGGTCAAAAATGATTACCAGTTTAATCTAAACAACAAGGAATCAACGATTTGGCAAAATACGGTGAGTTATTCGGGACTTTCGGCAAGTGCTACTTATACCTCAAAATCACGGGGGCGAAGACTCTGGGGAGAAGCCAGAAATTATTTTCAATTGGGACTCAGAACCATGAATTACTTGGAAAAATCGGCTGGTAATCAAGAGGATTGGGTTTTTAATGGTCGTGGATTCAAAATTCAAAGTGAGGTCGTTAATCGAAAATCTATCCTCGCATTCATAGAAATTGGCAAAACCTATTGGCGACGGGCGGATGATATGCGGTCATTGGATATGGGTATTCGAGTAGGAATTCCAACGGGTTATTTTGTTTCAAACACGGTTACCGGATTCAATAATAATCAGCCTACCGCAGCCAGTAATTTTCAAGAAAATGGTGCTTATCTTGGTTTCCAAATGTCTTATAATTTACCCTTAAAAAAATTGCAAAATTCTTCCTTAAGCACGCCCAAAGTGGATAAAATTTATTGTAAAATGGACCGAAAAGTAATCATCAAGCACCGCTATCAAGTGGAAACTGAAGAATTAACACTCGAACTTTTTGATCATGAAAATGAAGATGGTGACATTGTATCTGTATGCTTTAACGGACAGTATTTAATTGAAAAGTATAAATTATTAAATAAACCTAAACAGTTAAAAATCAGGTTATTACCCATTCAAAAAAACGTTTTGACGGTCTTTGCCAACAACACTGGAAAAGAAGGAGCCAATACTTCTGCGATTCGATTTATGCTGAATGGTAAAATGGAAGAAATCATTTTGTATGCGGATAAAAAAGAATCCGAAGGGGTTGAATTTGTTTATTAATATCGAGGCTTGTTCTTCGTTTGTTGATGTTCGGAATTCGAGAACCGAAAACCGAACATCGAAACATTGAACGTTAAAATCAAACAACGAAAATTTTAACTGCCTCCTCCACGCTTTGCACGGGCAATTGACAAGTTTTATTATAACAAACAAAAATCAAGGTTTCATCAAGTTTTGAAGTTCTATTTTCTAATAAAGGTAATTGCCTTTCTTTTTCAGTTCCACTCAGAACTTTATTAGGATAATACCGTGAGTCAATTTCTTTTCTAAATTGGAGAAAGTCTTTTCCAACCAAAGCAATTTCAGCCGTTGGGGAAACCATTTGAGTAGCCAAACACCCCCAATTGGTTAAATAATCGACATTTTTAGCTAAAAGGTCTTTCATTTTGGCAAGCATTAATTTTGATAATTCCTTAAAATCTTCTCTATCTAATATTAATCCCAAAGTATAAAGATTCCGTGCCATCATCGAATTGGAGGCTGGAATAACATTGTCAAAAATCTCTTTTTTACGAACAATTAAATTTTCGGCATTT
>JBBAKZ010000495.1:0-2225 GCA_040403275.1 Arcicella sp.
TGCAACTCATAAAAAAGGGTGCCATTATGTTCAATAATTTAAGTGATAAACTAGATAAAGCATTCCATATTCTAAAAGGGCATGGAAAAATTACCGAAGTCAACGTAGCCGAAACTTTGAAAGAAGTCCGTCGTGCCTTACTTGACGCCGATGTTAATTTTAAAATCGCTAAAGACTTTACCACTAAAGTTAAAGAAAAAGCAATAGGCGAAAATGTATTAACGACTTTACAGCCTGGGCAATTATTGGTTAAAATCGTAAAAGACGAATTAACCGAACTAATGGGTGGCGATGCAACCGGAATAAACCTTTCGGGAAATCCAACTGTGATTTTAATGTCGGGTTTACAAGGTTCAGGAAAAACGACTTTCTCTGGGAAGCTAGCCAATTATCTTAAAACCAAAAAAGGAAAAAAACCACTTTTGGTGGCTTGTGATATTTATCGTCCTGCGGCAATCAACCAATTGCATATTGTTGGAGATCAAGTTGGTGTCGAAGTCTATTCGGAACCGGAAAATAAAAATCCGGTTGATATTTCACTTAAAGCTATTGCTTATGCAAAAGCAAATGGGTTCAATGTCGTGATTGTCGATACGGCTGGTCGTTTGGCTATAGATGAGCAAATGATGAACGAAATCGCAGATGTTCATGCTGCTATAAAACCACAGGAAACTTTGTTTGTAGTGGACGCGATGACTGGGCAAGATGCGGTGAATACAGCAAAAGCTTTCAATGATAGATTAAATTTTGACGGCGTTATTTTAACCAAATTAGACGGCGATACTCGTGGTGGAGCAGCGATTTCTATTAAATCGGTAGTAGATAAACCAATCAAATTCATAGGAACCGGAGAAAAAATGGAAGCTATCGATGTATTCTATCCATCGCGTATGGCGGAAAGAATTCTCGGAATGGGTGACGTAGTTTCTTTGGTAGAAAGAGCTCAAGAGCAATATGATGAGGAAGAAGCCAGAAAAATCCAAAAGAAAATCGCCAAAAATGAATTTGGTTTTGATGATTTCTTAGCCCAAATTCAACAAGTGAAAAAAATGGGGAATATGAAAGACCTTGTGGGAATGATTCCCGGTGCCGGAAAAGCATTGAAGGATGTCGAAATTGAAGATGATGCATTCAAACATATAGAAGCCATTATTCACTCGATGACTCCAAAGGAAAGAAGTAAACCTGCCATTATCGACATGAAAAGAAAAACCAGAATCGCCAAAGGATCTGGTAGAAAAATAGAAGAAGTAAATCAGTTGATGAAACAATTCGACCAAATGAGTAAAATGATGAAAATGATGCAAGGCGGTGGCGGAAAGAATTTGATGAAGATGATGGGTGGAATGAAATAGCATAGTAGAGACGCGATTTATCGCGTCTTTTTTTATAAATAATAACAACACAAAATGAAATTATTAGACGGAAAGAAAATCTCTAACGATATCAAAATCGAAATCACTGCTGAGGTCAACAAAATGAAAACAAATGGAGAAAAAGTTCCTCATTTGGCAGCGGTAATTGTCGGTAATGACGGTGCAAGTTTAACCTATGTTGGAAGCAAAGTAAAAGCTTGTGAATTAGTCGGATTTGAATCGACTTTAGTTAAAATGCCAAGTACTACTTCAGAAACGGAGCTATTGAAAAAAATAGATGAACTCAATGCCAATGATGACATTGATGGCTTCATCGTTCAGTTGCCTTTGCCCGATCAAATTGATACCCAAAAAATAATCATGGCTATTGATCCAAGTAAGGATGTTGATGGATTTCATCCTGAAAATTTCGGAAAGATGGCGTTGGATATGACGACATTTATTCCGGCTACACCATTTGGAATTTTAGAATTATTAGAACGATATAACGTGGAGACTAAGGGCAAACATACTGTTGTGATTGGAAGAAGTCATATAGTAGGAAGGCCAATGAGCATTTTGATGGGAAGAAAAGGTTTCCCTGGGAATTCAACCGTAACGCTTACGCATAGTTATACTAAAAACATTGCCCAAATAACAACTCAAGCCGATATTATTATCACAGCTCTCGGAGTTCCTAATTACCTGAAAGCCGAAATGATTAAAGACGATGCAGTTGTAATTGATGTCGGAATTACCCGTGTGGCTGATGAAACTGACCCAAGAGGCTATCGAATTACCGGCGACGTTGACTTTGATGCCGTTTCTAAAAAAGCGTCTTATATAACTCCTGTTCCGGGAGGCGTTGGA
>JBBAKZ010000496.1:0-2220 GCA_040403275.1 Arcicella sp.
TTACCTTTGGAATTTGCGTATTAGCGTGCAAACCCGTGAGTTTATCTTGCTGTTGAATTAGCGAATTTAGAATGGCTCGGTGCGACATTTTTTCGGCCGTTTCTAAGTATTTTTTACTTTTGGTAATTTCGAATAAATCCGCAAAAACTTCATTCATTCCCCCGTGTTCTGTCCGAAGCATCGTTTGAATTTGCTCTTCCGAAAGGGGCTTAATTAAGTCCGAAAACCAATCGCCCAAACCAATTAAAACCTGCAAAGCCTGCTTATTATTGGTAAATTGATAAGCATCTCGTAAGCCCGCAAAGAGTTTGTGAATGTTGTAGAGTGGTACCCAAGAATTGTTTAACCCGAAACTACTGCCATCAATATCACCCTTGTGAATGCGTTCCCAAAATACTTTCCCTTGCGGAATTCCACCCACGTAACCGTTGCCATTTTTAGCTTGACATCGAGCCAATTCCGAAACCATATATTCCAAACGAGTCTTTAATTCAGCATTTTTCGTGGAAGCGTACATCATCGCCAAAGCCGATAAATAATGTCCACCCATGTGTCCATCCAAACCCGAACTTTCCCAGTTTCCGTACCTTTCCGCTTTCAATGATAAACCCGCATCAATTAAATAGGGTGCTAATAATTTATCGGTATTTAGGTCCAAAATATACTTTAAATCAACGTCTTGGGCATTTTTAAAAACCCCTTCGATCAATCGAACTGATTGCAAAGGGAACGATTGCATTTGTGCGGAAGCGGTGAGACCGCTTACATTGAGACTAAAAAAAAGAAGCGTATATTTTGTTAATTTTTTCAATGTTTTTGGCTTGTGCATGAGTCAGACATTTGATCAGAATTGCTTTTATTTTTCGATGGCAAAAAATAGGAGTGTCATATAAAAACCATTTTGAATACCAGAAAATCGCTATTTGATAAATAGTGTTAAATTGACACATTCTGAAAAGTCCATAAAATTAATATTTTTTATTTAAAAAATTATACTATTTTGAAAATAATTATTTCTGATTAAATATGAGAAGCCCTCATAGGTTTTGCTCAAAACAAAATAGACCAAAGATGATTGCCATTTAACAGATGCTCACGTATTAATCTGTGAAAATCGGTAAAATCTTAATCACCTTTGGTCAATTTTTGTGAAACACCAGTAATTTTTATTTTCTCGTTACAACAACTCGCTGATAACGAGTTAATTGTGGCGTTCCGTTGTCTTTTACTTCTAAAATCAAATGGATGGTTTCACCTTTTTTAATATCGCTCGGCATTTGGAATGTGGCATTTTTACTGTCGGCATTTTGGATGGAAATTTTGCCACGGTACGTATCTACTTCGTCATATTGCCACCAATGAT
The DNA here is from genome assembly GCA_040403275.1 of Arcicella sp. Taxonomy (GTDB): domain Bacteria; phylum Bacteroidota; class Bacteroidia; order Cytophagales; family Spirosomataceae; genus Arcicella. The sequence goes on from JBBAKZ010000496.1 coordinate 1,364, forward strand.
AACTCAATCTATTGCCATCGGGGTCGGTTGCGGTTCCACTTAATTTTACAATACTTTTTGGAGCAGCCGATAATTTTGAAGCGGTAATTAATTTTACATTTGGTTCGTGATTCGCATTTTTATAATCCTGCACGCACCAATCCGCCCGAGCCGCAAAATCATTTTGGAGGGTTTCTAACCAACGAGTTTGAGCGTACGCCAAGTCCATTTTTTGAGTAAATGGATTAAAATCAGCCGCAGTTTCACCATCTTCCCAACGATTTGGAGCAATTTTCGACTGCACCAAGCGGCCACCCCAACCACCAATTTGGGGATTTTCGAGGTTTCCTAAACCAACATTAACTAAATGTAAAAATGCGGGTGAATCGCCCTCTGAGATAAAATCGTATTTAACGAAACTTCCCCATTGATTCTTTTTAGCTTTTTCCATGCTGCTGTAGATATCATCAATTTCACCTGCAGCAGGGTTTTCATCGCCATAACTGTAATACATTTTTGTTAACGCTCCGTGATTGTTGATGATTTTATCGCCCATAAATTTTCCTTCTAAAAACGGATGTAATTCCTTGGGAACTGCCGTTTGCCAGAAATAAGCCAAACACCAAAATTGTTTTGAATTATAGTAAATTTTGATGTCTTTCCAGTTTACAGCAATATACTTTTTGTAAGTCGCATCTTGGTCGAGAATGGCATAAATAATGGCTTTTCTGCACACTTTTGCGTAGATTGATTGCCATTTTGCCGTATTTTTATACTCGTCTTCGATTGATTTTAAGGCTCTTGCAATCGTGTTTGTACCACCCCAAACTTGCAAATAAAGTGGAGTCATGTCGTCATCCAGCAATTTCTATTTGATA
>JBBAKZ010000497.1:0-2220 GCA_040403275.1 Arcicella sp.
TATACAATCCTTGTATTCAGCAACAATCTCTTCACCGAGATAATAAACCAAGGGTCGATTAATCGAAAAACGATATTTTCGTATTTCCTTATTACCCTCTTCTTCCTGCTTTTTTAATTCACTAGATGACATCTGACTTAGAAATTTAGTCATTGTCCCAGTTCGATATTTTATTTCCTTTATCACGATTATAAATTATAGTAGATTGATCACTCAAAAGTTATCTTTTCCCCAACCTCTAACCCCTAAAACCCAACCCCTAACCCCTAAAACGCTTTCAAGCTCAAATCTAAACTATTCACGTGATGTGTCAAAGCGCCACATGAAATATAATCTACGCCACATTCGGCGTATTCCCGAATCGTGGTTTCGTTGATTCCACCCGATGCCTCGGTCATGAATTTTCCGTCAATCATTTTTACGGCTTCACGGAGATTTTCAAACGAGAAATTATCCAACATGATGCGGTCAACTTTGCCTATTTCCAAAACCTGACGCAATTCATCAAGATTTCTGACTTCAATTTCTATCTGTAAGTCACGCCCAGTGGTTTTTAAATAGTCAAGTGCTTGATTAATCGCATTATGGATTCCGCCCGCATAATCCACGTGATTATCTTTTATCAAAATCATATCGAACAAAGCGTAACGGTGATTAACCGCCCCACCGATTCGACAAGCCCATTTTTCGCATAATCTGAAATTGGGCGTGGTTTTGCGAGTATCCAATAATTTGGTGTTTGTACCTTCCAACAATTTCACCATCGACGCCGTGTAAGTAGCAATGCCCGACATCCGTTGCATACAGTTCAGCACCAAGCGTTCGGCTTTGAGAATGGACTGCGACGAACCCGCCACCGTCAAAACGATTTCCCCTTTGGTGATAAATGCACCGTCGTTCAACATGGTTTCTACCTGCAAATGAGGGTCTACTTCGGCAAAAACCATTTTAGCAATTTCTACTCCCGCCAAAATGCCCGTATCTTTCACCAAAAGCCTCGCCCGACCGGTGGCAGTGCTTGGAATGGTAGCAAGTGAAGTGTGGTCACCATCGCCCACATCTTCGTGCAGGGCGGTTTGAATAAAGTTTTTAATGTATGTTGGTTCTAAGTAATTGAACATTTTGGGGATTTGGAAATGGGGTAATATTATAGTTTTGTATATAAGTTTAAAAGCTAAAATCGGTTGTTGGTTTATACATCAACAACCGATTTTTATTGTATTTTCTATAATTTTAAATGTAAGTTTCAGGGATAAAGATTCCTCTTTCTGCATTAGCTTTTTTTAATCTTTTTAGGGTTTCTTTAAATTCAGGTGTTTGGGCATAAGCCTCTGCTTCTCTTTGAGATTTCTCTTTCTCCTCCTTCCAACGTTTAATAAACTTATCCACATTGGCTTGTCTTTCTTCGGGAGTCAATATTTTTTTTTCTACTGTTTCCATGATTTTAAAAGATTTGTTGCTCAAAAATAACGGTTTTGTTTGATAAATGTTTGGTTAGCGAAAAAGCTACAAACAAATTTAAAATAATTACCTCAACACCCCCTCAAAAAAAGCCTCCACTTCTTCTTTCGTAGGTTGTTTCACAGGGCGAACTACTCTAAAACCCACAAATGGAGAATCGGCATTCCACCATTTGCTTTTGGGGATTTGTGGGTCACGGCGGTTCCAAATTGGGTCAGATTTCAGGCGGTCGGCACTGCGTAATTCGTATTCTTCGCTTTGGTAATTTCCACCTTTTACCGTGCTTGGATAGCGTTTTACTTTTACATTATACGGATTCGTTTTTCCTTCCGAAATCGTCCTGTAAAACCCTTCATCGTATTGGTCAAGCGTCCATTCTGCCACATTTCCCAACATATCGAATAAGCCCCAAGGATTTGGTTTTTTCTCCGCCACGTGATGATATTTTTCTTCTGAATTGGTCTTAAACCATGCGTAATTGCTTAACTCAGATGAATTCTCGCCAAAAAAGAAACGACTTTTACTACCTGCTCGACAAGCATATTCCCATTCGGCTTCGGTGGGTAATCGGTAGAAAAAACCCGTTTTATAATACAACCATTTGCAGTACATCAAAGCGGCGTATTGTTGCATGGAATTAGCAGGAAATCCGCCTACTTTCCCCATGCCCAACGTAAAATCTATGTACGGTGGACTCGGGCGAGTGATGGCATCAGGTTTGGGTTCGGGATCACGTTCTTCTTCAAAAAATAATTGGTA
>JBBAKZ010000498.1:0-2219 GCA_040403275.1 Arcicella sp.
TGCTTCCTCCATAATATATTCTTCTTCCGATTTGGTAATCATAATCACCGGAAGATTAGGCTTCAATTGTTTAATAATTGGCAGGACTTCCAACCCAGTCATACCTGGCATGTTTTCATCTAAGAAAACAACATCAAATTTCTTCTTTCCAAGTTCTTCCAACGCATCATTTCCAGAATTAACGGGTGTAACATCGTAACCTTTTTGCGTAAGAAACATGATATAAGGTTTTAGCAGATCTATTTCATCATCTGCCCAGAGGATTGAATATTGCATAATTATTGGTTTAATTTTTTAATGAATTTCTATACGGAGAATTTATAACGGAGTGTATTTGGTTTTGTTGTTGCGAAATTAGTGATTAAACAATATTCCTAATTAATTAATTTCATTTTCAAGATAAGTAATGATATAAGGTATGCTTATTTTCTTTAAATTGTGCAAAAAACTATTCAATCAATGACAAATAATCTTAATCGCCGTTCATTCCTCCAAACTTCAGCATTGGCAGGAACGGCACTTTTACTTTCCAATTCGCTATTGGCGAATAATAAAGCTAGCAAAAAGAGCATCGGCATTCAGCTGTATTCTGTGCGTGATGAAATGAAAAATAACCCTTTGGGAACGCTTCAAAAAGTGGCAGCAATGGGCTATAAAAACGTTGAACACGCCAATTATGTAAACGGAAAATTTTATGGTTACGAACCCAAAGAATTTCGTAAAGTGCTCGACGATTTGGGTTTATCCATGCCAAGTGGCCATACTGTGATGGGTGGGCAACATTGGGATGCCGCCAAAAATGACTTCACGGATGTTTGGAAAAAAACAGTGGAAGATGCTGCTTTATTAGGACAAAAATACGTGGTAAGTCCATGGTTGGATGTGAGTCTTTGCAAAAATTTTGACGATTGCAAACGATTTATGGAAGTTTTCAATAAATCGGGAGAGTTGTGCAAAAAATCTGGAATGAAATTTGGCTATCATAATCACGATTTTGAATTTAGCTTACGACTTACCAGCGTGAAGGTTTATGACATTATTATGCAAAATACCGACCCAAATTTAGTGGCGCAACAATTAGATATTGGTAATATGTATAACGGAGGTGGCCGTGCGGTAGAATTATTAAAACAATATCCTGGGCGTTTTGAATTAATGCACGTAAAAGATGAGATAAAAGGAGAGAAAGAACTTTATGAAAGCACCATTTTAGGAACTGGAATTATTGGTGTAGCGGATGTATTGAAATTAGCCGCCAAAAGTGGAGGCACTACGCAATACATTATCGAACAAGAATCTTATCAAGGCAAAAGTCCACTAGAAAGTATAAAAATGGATTTGGATTGGATTAAAGAAGCGAAGTTTTGATGGTTAATTGTGAATAATTAACAATGAATAATTTAGCAGTGAATAATTATTAGTTCACTATTAATTGTTCATTGTTAATTATTCATTGCTTATTTCTTACCTCGTACCGCCTTCGCTATCACTGCCCATTTCTCGTCTGAAACCTCATTCAAATCTGAAAACTCACCCGCACCCATCAACCATTCTCCGCCGTCAATGGTGATAACTTCCCCGTTGATATAAGATGAAAAATCGGACATTAAATAGGCTGCTAAGTTGGCTAATTCTTGGTGTTCGCCCACTCTTTTGAAAGGAATTCTACTTTCGGGAGATAATTTTGCGGCTAATTCTTCCCCCATGGCTTCGGCTGGGAAAAGGCGTTCCCAAGCACCTTCCGTTGGAAAAGGACCCGGGGCAATCGCATTGAAACGAATGCCGTATTTTGTTCCCCATTCAACTGCCAATGAACGTGTGAGTGCCAATACGCCAGCTTTTGCCGTGGCTGAAGGTACAACGTAACCCGAACCCGTCCACGCATACGTAGTAACAATTGACATGACCGTTCCTTTAATTTTTTCGGCAATCCAATATTTACCAAATGCTAAGGTAAAATTATAAGTTCCCTTCAAAACAATATCTACCACGACATCGAAAGCCTTGTGTGACAGATTTTCCGTTGGACTAATGAAATTCCCTGCCGCATTATTGACCAATCCGTGAACGGCTCCAAAATGTTCAATGGCTGTTTTTAATACGTTTTCAACTTCATTATAATTTCGGGCATCACAGGCAATGGGCAATATTTTTCCGCCCGTTTCTGTGCTTAGTTCTTGAGCAGTGGCTTCCAATACTTCCATTTTTCGGGAAGCAAT
>JBBAKZ010000499.1:0-2203 GCA_040403275.1 Arcicella sp.
TGGACAAAGGACAAAATCCAAAGGTTACTTTGGAAGGAATTGATAAAGAATTAGTTGGTCAAGTGGCTGCCAAGATTCGCTCTTTACGTAAAGTAGAACCATACAAAGGAATAGGTATTCGTTTTGTGGGTTAGCAAATCCGTAGAAAAGCTGGTAAAACTGGTGGTAAGAAATAATTACATGTTATCAGTTATCGGTTATCAGTTATCAAGTATTTTAATATATACATTGCTCTTACTGTATACTGTTTACTGTTAATTGTTCACTGAATTAGTGGGTCGGTAATCCACAAAACTTATAAACAATACAATGGGTACGCAAAAAGATTCAAGAAGGTTACGTATCAAGCTGTCAATTAGAGCAAAAATCTCTGGTACAGCCGATAAGCCAAGATTATCTGTATTTCGTTCAAACACAGGTATTTATGCACAAGTAATTGATGACGTAAAAGGACATACATTAGTAGCAGCTTCCTCACAAGAATTAGGATTGGCTAACGGAAACGTTGACAATGCGAAACAAGTGGGAGCAAAAATTGCTGAGAAAGCCATAGCAGCAGGAGTTTCAACAGTTGTTTTTGACCGTAACGGATACTTGTATCATGGACGTGTTAAAGCAGTTGCGGAAGGTGCAAGAGAAGGAGGGCTTAAATTCTAATGAGTTAATTTGAAACGTCATTTGTTCATTCAAAGACATACTTCAAATTCAAACATTTTCAAATTCAGAAAAAATGTCGAAATTAATATCAAAACCAATTAAGGTTAACGAAGGCGAATTAAAAGAAAAAGTTGTATCTATCAACCGTGTAGCAAAAGTTGTGAAAGGTGGACGTAGATTCAGTTTCTCCGCTATCGTAGTAGTAGGTGATGGCAAAGGTGTTGTAGGATTCGGTCTGGGTAAAGCAAACGAAGTAACGGATGCAATCGCAAAAGGTATCGAAGACGCAAAGAAAAACGTATTTGAAGTAGCACTTTTGAAAGGAAGTGTACCTCACGAACAAGTTGGTAAATTTTCAGGTGGTTTTGTACTGTTAAGACCTGCTGCTCCCGGAACTGGAGTAATTGCGGGTGGTGCAATGCGTGCTGTATTAGAATCTGCTGGTGTTCATGATGTATTGGCTAAATCAAAAGGTTCTTCAAACCCTCACAACGTGGTTAAAGCAACCGTTGATGCGCTCATTAAAATGAGAAATCCACACACAGTTGCTTTCCAAAGAGGAATTTCTTTAGCAAAAGTTTTCAACGGATAGTTTTTCTAATTATTAGTTATGAATTATGAGTTATGAGGTATTCTATACCGATATGAATTCGTAACTCATAATTCAGAATTCAAATAAGCCATGTCAAAGGTAAAAATTACACAAGTTAAGAGTACAATCAAACGTCCAGAAGTTCAGAAACGTACTATCCAAGCATTGGGATTAGGTAAGTTGAACAAAAGCGTTGAGAAAGAATTAAATCCTGCAATGGAAGGAATGATTCGTGCGGTGAAACACCTGCTTGTAGTCGAAAAAATCTAAATTGCTTTCCAACCATTTTTAGAGGTTGTTAGAATTTCTTAACGAAATTGAATGCAAGCGAGTTATTCCATGGTGGAATAGCGTTTAGCAAATCTTATAACAAATATTACAATGAATCTTTCTTCATTAAAGCCTGCACAAGGCTCTACAAAGGTTAGAAAAAGAGTTGGTCGTGGTGAAGGCTCAGGATTGGGCGGAACTTCGGCACGTGGTAACAATGGTGCTCAGTCACGTTCAGGTTATTCACGCAAGGCTGGTTTTGAAGGTGGCCAAATGCCTCTTCAGCGTCGTGTTCCTAAATTCGGTTTCAAAAATATTAATCGGATAGAATACAAAGCGCTCAATCTTGATACCTTGCAAGCAGTAGCTGAGGCTACTGGTGCAACCATAATTAATCACGATTTCTTATACAACCATGGTTTAGTTTCTAAAAATGATTTAGTGAAAATTCTTTCTCGTGGAGAAATTAAATCAGCCTTAGAAATTACTGTAAGAGGTTTTTCTGCTTCTGCGAAAGCAGCAATTGAAGCAGCAGGTGGAAAAGCAATTGTAGGGTAAAATATTCATTTCCAGCGATAGAATGAAGGTCTATTTTTGGAAATTTTTAAATTAATCAAGATAGACAACAGAAATATTTAAGTAATCGGATGAAAACTGGCAACAGATTTGTATTTAAAGAAAAAG
>JBBAKZ010000500.1:0-2196 GCA_040403275.1 Arcicella sp.
AGTTAATTTACATAATCACCCAAGAACTGCGAATAATTTAAAGAAGTTTGGACTTTATGAACCATTGAATGCGGTTAAAAACCTTATTCTAACGGAGCCGCAAGGATATTTGGAGTTCTTACAGTTGATGCAAAATGCTTCAGTAATTATTACCGATTCGGGTGGAATTCAAGAAGAAACAACGTTTTTAAAAGTGCCTTGTTTGACTTTTAGAGATTCTACGGAACGACCAATTACGGTGGATATTGGCACAAATCAACTTTTAGCCGACTTAAATCCACAAACGGTTCACGATAAATTAATCGAAATTTTGGAAGGAAAGACTAGACAAGGACAAATTCCACCACTTTGGGACGGAAAAACAGCGGAAAGAATTGCAGAGATTTTAGTATCGAAATTGTAAAATAAAAATTGGAACGCAGAAGCTGTAAATGCGTTCCATTATACACTAATTAACTCATGAAACAACTTATTCAACACCTACATACTGGCGAAACAATTTTAGAAGAAATTCCTGTTCCGCAGGTACGAAAAGGTTGTGTGTTGATTAAAACGTCTCGTAGTTTGGTATCATTAGGTACTGAAAAAATGCTAGTAGAATTCGGGAAGGCTAATTTTCTTGAAAAAGCCCAACAACAACCCGAAAAAGTGAAACAGGTTTTTGATAAAATCAAAACCAATGGATTAAAACCAACCATTGAGGCTGTTTTTAGAAAATTATCTGAACCAATTCCTTTGGGCTATTGCAACGTCGGTGAAGTGGTAGCGATTGGAGAAGGAATAACCAAGTTTAAAATTGGCGACCGTGTAGTTTCCAACGGGCCACATTCCGAAGTGGTTTGCGTACCAAAAAACTTAGTCGCCCTAATTCCTGAGAATGTTTCGGATAATGAAGCTGTTTTTACCGTTGTTGGAGCAATCGCTTTGCAAGGAATTCGTTTAGCAAATCCAACTTTGGGAGAAACCGTTGCTGTCATTGGGCTTGGACTCATCGGACAATTAACCGTAGAATTACTAAAAGCTAATGGATGTGAAGTAATTGCTTTTGATTTTGACCAATATAAAGTTGATTTAGCGAAAACCAAAGGAGTAAAAGCTTTCAAAGTTTCGGAAGATATTGATTCTGTGAAAATTGCTCAAGAAATTACCCAAAATATTGGCGTTGATGCGGTTATTATTACGGCTTCAAATAAATCAAACAAAGCTATTTCGGAAGCGGCAAAAATGTCTCGAAAGCGAGCAAGAATTGTATTGGTTGGCGTTGTGGGACTGAATATTAACCGTGCTGATTTCTACGAAAAGGAATTGACTTTTCAGGTTTCATGCTCGTATGGCCCAGGGCGATACGATGCCAATTATGAGCAAAATGGGAAAGATTATCCGATTGACTGTATACGCTGGACCTTGAATCGAAATTTTGAAACGGTATTGAATTGTATCTCAACGGGTCGGATTAAAGTGAAAGATTTAATTACAGAAATAATTGATTTTCAAGATTATAAGCAAGTTTATAAGAATATCAGCAAGTCAAAATCAATTGCTTCTATCTTAAAATATAAGGAAGCCATTGACCTAACACAAACTAAAATTGCAATCAAGAAAATTACTGCCAATAATTCTGAAGCCGTTTTAGGAATCATTGGTTCGGGCAATTTTACCAAAGCAACGGTTATTCCCATTTTATCCAAACTCAAAGCCAATATCAAATATTTATCCTCAACTTCGGGCTTGTCGGGAACGTTGTTGGCCAAAAAGTTCGACGTTCAATATTCTACCGCCAACAATGATGATATTCTGAATGATTCGGAAGTTGATGCCGTTATCATCACAACTCGACACAATGCTCACGCTCGCATTTGTATGGCAGCATTACAGGCAGGAAAGCACGTTTTTGTGGAAAAACCGCTGGCGCTTTCGTTGGAAGAAATCAAGGATATTATTGGAGTTTACGAAAAATCTGGCAAGACGTTAACGGTTGGATTTAACCGTAGATTTTCACCTTTTATTCAAGATATGAAGCAAAAATTGGGAACAGTAAACCTTCCAATTAATGTAGTGGCAACGATAAATGCAGGTGAAATTCCAGCAAATCATTGGACGCAAGACATGAATATCGGCGGCGGAAGAATCGTTGGGGAAGCCTGCCATGTTATTGACTTAATGACCTATTTATCATGGAGTTTAGTGAAGTCAGTG
>JBBAKZ010000501.1:0-2181 GCA_040403275.1 Arcicella sp.
AAATTTTGACAAACATACAGCGATAATTTTTCGGCCAAATGAAGCCAATTTTCTTCAAAAGTAGCCTGATAAAGATTTAAATAGGCATCAATTACAGCCGCATAGTCTTCTAAAAAACCCTGAATTTTGGTCTCGCTATTTTTATAACTGTGAGTTAACACATTATCTTGCAAAAATTTATCCTCAATGAAATGTGCATTTTTTAAAGCTAAATCTAAGAAATCCGGTTCGCCAAAAGCCCGATAAGCATCGACTAATCCTTTAAGCATCAAACCGTTCCAAGAACAAAGAATTTTATCATCCAAACCTGGACGAATTCTAAGCGCCCGTTTTGCTAATAATTTTTGAATATTATCATGCTGATTTGAATTTAAAATTGCCTCATTTTTCCAAAGAATATTTACGCCTTGTTCCCAATTCCCCTGTTTGGTTACCTGATAAATTTTACAAAATTCTTCCGATTCTTCTCCCAAAATTTCATCAATTTCTAAGTTTGTCCAAACGTAAAATTTACCTTCCACTCCTTCAGAATCAGCATCAAGCGCCGAATAAAATCCACCTTCTGGACTCGTCATTTCTCGTTTTAACCAAGCAATTGTTTCATAAACGGTTTCTTTATAAAGTTGTTCGCCCGTAAAGGTGTACGCCTCCGAATACAAACTAACTAATTGCCCATTGTCGTAGAGCATTTTTTCAAAATGTGGGCAAAACCATTCTCCATCTACCGAATAACGGGCAAAACCACCACCCAATTGGTCATAAATTCCGCCAATCGCCATTTTATTAAGCGTCAATTTCAAGTGATTTATGGCTTTTTCGTCCTTTTTTAAATATGCGTAACGCATCAAAAATTGCCAAATGGAAGGCATTGGAAATTTTGGACTTCTTTCAAAACCACCCCAATTTTCATCAAAAGTTTGCGCAATTTTTAGATACATTTTATCCAAATCTTCCTCCGTAAATACTTGATTTTCAAAGATTAAACCATATTTGTCCGATTCTTTAAACAGCATATTTTCGGTAAATCCTTCCGCTGATTTTTGCAATTCATCCTGATGATTCACGAATCCGTTATTAACTGATTTTAATAATTGCATCCAGTTTTCTTTTGGAAAATAGGTTCCTCCGTAAAAAGGTTTTCCATCGGGCATCAAGAAAACATTGAGTGGCCAACCGCCATGCACACCCATCGCTTGAACGGCATCCATGTAAATGGCATCAATGTCTGGGCGTTCTTCTCGGTCAATTTTTATATTTACAAAATATTGATTCATTACTTCAGCAACCTCCTCTTTTTCAAAACATTCATGTTCCATTACATGGCACCAATGACAGGCAGAATAGCCAATACTTACCAAAATAGGCTTATTTTCTGTTCTTGCTTTTTGCAAAGCCTCCTCTCCCCACGCAAACCAATCCACAGGATTTTGGGCGTGTTGTAATAAATAAGGAGATGTTTCTTTTTGTAAACGATTCATCATTTTAATTAAAAATTAAGCGGTACTAATTCAAATTTATTTTCAATTTTCTAAAATCAACCCAATGTTGATCCTTCAATTTCCAATATTAATTTATGTCCAAACAAGCCCGCAGGTGTTTGATAGCCTGATACATCTTTCAAATCAAGTACTTTTTCAGTAATTAAGACGGAGGCTTCGGCCGTTAATCGGTAACCTTCCAAGGTTTCAATGCTGGCTTCAACCGTTTCACCTTTTGCATTTGTTACTTTTCCGTAAATTAATGATTTTCCGTTTTGAAAGTGATTTTCATTTGGTCCGGTAATGTTATCGTCCACATATTTTTGGAGTAAATTCTTGACAAATTTTGTCCTAAGAATGGGATTAAATAAAAACTGAAATTTCATCAAATAGTAGGCAGTTTTCGAGGCGCCTGCATACGTTTCAATCGTAGGAATCCCAGTGGTGGAATAAGCCGTGGAAATATCTCCCCAAGGAATTGTGATGGCAAATTGTTTTAGCGAACCAAAATCAATTAATTTTCCTTTGTAACCCGTTGGCTTTGAAATCATCATGCCATTTTCTCTCGAAAAACCTTTATTACCCAAACTTTCAATCATGGTGGTAAGCGTTCCGTGTGAAATACTCCCACCCACGCTTGTGAAAGCTAATTCCAAATTTGTTGCATCGGGCAACTTTTCGCTTAAATATTTAGCCATGCAAT
>JBBAKZ010000502.1:0-2157 GCA_040403275.1 Arcicella sp.
TAAAAAATACCTGTTTTGACTGGTAACCTCTGGTTGTATCCAATTTCGTAATTAATAAAATTTCACCATCAATTTTATCCAAATGAATTGAAAAAGTGCCGCCTACTTTGGAAGAATTATACCGAAAAATTATTTGATTTTTTCCGTTTAAATCAACATTTTTCAAGCGAGATGAACCGCCATTTTGCATTCCTAAAAACTTGGTATCCGATAATTCGGATTTTACAAACTCATCACAGGAAAGTGAATTATAAGTAGGTTGCCAAGTCTTCAAAAACTTGGCGTATTCATTGGCTTTCGCAAGGGAAGAATTTTTCTGAATCCAGTTTTTTATACTGATTACTATGGCGGAATCTTCCTTTTGAAAAAGCCTCAAATGCGGATAATCACCGTAGGAATCTTCATCACGAGTATTATTGAAAAAGGCCATATACTTATAATAATCTTCGTGCCGAAAAGGGTCGTAGGGATGACTATGGCACTGAATACAGCTAAAAGTTGTCCCTTGCAAAACCTCCCAAGTGGTATTAGTACGGTCTAAAACTGCCGCCGTTCTGAACTCTTCATTATCCGTTCCACCTTCATCATTAGTCATAGTATTGCGGTGAAATCCCGTGGCAATTAATTGATTATCAGTAGGATGAGGCAATAAATCTCCCGCCAACTGTTCTTTAATAAACTGATTGTAAGGCATATTTTGGTTAAAAGCATCAATCACATAATCACGGTATTTCCAAATGCTTCTTTGGTCATCTCGTTCGTAGCCTTTGGTATCGGAATATCTGGCTAAATCCAACCACATTCCTGCCCAACGTTCACCGTATTGGGGCGAAGCCAAAAGTTTATCAACGGCTTTTTCGTAAGCATTTTTTGATTGATCATGCAGAAAATCGGCGAATTGTTGTTCCGTTGGTGGTAGTCCCGTGAGGTCAAGATAAACTCGACGTAGTAAGGTTCCTTTGTCGGCTAGTTGAGAATGTTTTAGATTTTCTTTGGCTAATTTATCGGCTACAAAATAATCAATATCATTTTTCTCCCATGTAGATGAAAACCAGTCTGTGAAACTTGCAAAGAAGTTTTTATTGGGAATATTTGGCATTTTGGGTGTAGTAAAAGCCCAGTGTTCTCCCCACTTTGCGCCTTGTTTTACCCATTTTGTCAGCAGTTCAATCTCATCTTTGGATAAAGGTTCAGCCTGATAGGGCATTCGTTCTTCAAGGTCTTTATGGGTTAATCTGGTAATAAATTCAGAATGTTCGGGGTCGCCCGGAATGATGGCGGGTTTGCCAGATTTCGTTTTCCCCAAAGCTTCTTCACGAAACAAAACACTAAATCCACCTTGCTTTTTTACACCGCCGTGACATTTGATACAGCTACGGTTTAAAATAGGTTTTACTTGGCTACTATAATCCACTTCGTCATCGGTTCCGATCAAAGAATAAATCGAAAAGCTAGCCACCAAAAAAGTGGAACTCCAAATTAATAACTTATTGATATTCATTGGATTATCTACGGATGATACTTATTGGAAATTTTGTTGAAATTGTCACATAATTTATAAAGAAAATATCATTTTGTTATACTGAATTGTTTGTGATTTTATTTTTAAAATTGAATAAGTTCATTTATAACATTGTTTTTATATTTGACAGTTTTAATAAATATGTGTAATTTAGTAAAAATTAAACAAGCGATATTATGGTTTTTAGAGTCATTATTACAAAAGAAGAAGATTGCTATATTGCTGATATACCAAGCCTAAAACACTGTTTTGCAGGAGGAGATACTATTGAAGAAGCTATCGAAAATTTGAAAGAGGCATTGGAAGGAACGCTTGAAAGTATGCAAGCTCGAAGCATACCAATTCCAGATGATAGCAACATTATTGAACTGTCAATTAATGTTGATCAAAACTTGAAAATCATTCCCCAATTTAGTCATTTAGCCACAGCATAATTATGGATTTATCTCCAAAACGGATTTTAAAAATATTGAAAGATAACGGATGGGGTTTAGATAGAATTAAGGGTAGTCACCATATTTTTATAAAAGGAAATGAATCTGTTCCTGTTCCGATCCACGGAAATCAAGATTTGAAAAAAGGAACATTCTTAGCGATTCTTAAAAAAATCGGAGTAGATAAAAATGATATTTGAT
>JBBAKZ010000503.1:0-2146 GCA_040403275.1 Arcicella sp.
ATTATCAACAATATAAATCTGAAAATGCGTGTAAAGAAGCTGGAAAATTATCGGTAGAAGGTAAAGACTATACCGTGATTGATGGGGATGTTATGCACTTTAGATTTAACGTGTAAATAGTATGAGGTATGAGGTATGAGGTAAAAAAAATCCGAATTGGATATTTTGAGTTCCTGTTTCTGATTTTTATTACTAGCGGTTTACCTCATACCTCATACCCCTAGTTACAACTTCAGTACCACAAACTCTACCCTTCTATTCACCTTTCTTTCTTCGTCGGTTCCTTTCTTGACAATTGGGCGAGTGTCACCGTAACCTACCGCTTGAATTCTTCCTGATTGAATGCCTTTTTTCACCAAATAAGTTTCACAAGCATCCACACGGTCTTGAGAAAGTTCTAAATTAGCTTCTGGATCGCCAACAATATCCGTGTGTCCTTCCAATCGAATTTCCATCAATGGGTTATCTTCCATCATGGTTACTAATTTATTTAATTCAGAAAAAGAAGCCACCAACAAATCGGATTTTGATACCTCAAAATAGATATTTTTAAGCACAATTTTATCGCCTACTGCTAAAGGAGTTAAATAAATATCTTTGGTTACTTTTCCCGTTGCTTTGCTCAAATCAATTACATCGCTTGAAACCAAATAACCCCTTGCTGAAGTTGAATAAGTATAAACTTGTCCTTTTTGTAAATTCATTCGGTAAATGCCGGTACTAGCAAAACTTTGTACAGAATCAATTTCTTGCTTAGAACTTGATAGTTTATAATCAATCGTAGCACTAATGGGCCGATTAGTTTTTACATCTCTTACAATTCCTGAAACGAACACCGTCGTAACCACAGGGGCTGGCGGAGGCGTATTATCTACTTCCCCAACTTTGCCAGATTTAGTTCTTGATTTTGTTGGTGTGGTTGAGGTATTATCCGTATTTGTGGGCTGTGGAATTGGGGTTGTCTGAGGCTGTGGTTGATTATACACATCTGAGGGATTTCTTATATATAAATCATAAGCATTCCAACAAACGTAATTATCGGAGTTACATTCGTTAAGATCAAAATTTTCTAAACCTTTATCTAATCTTTCAAAATAAGCTACAAAATTGAGTGATTCCCCAGGCCTTAATTTTCTCCCATATTTTGGCAAATTTTTTGCTTGATTATCATTTAAGAAAGGAATATTATCCGTTTTAACGGCCTTGAATGTTCTTGCACCATTGGCAGCAATTAAAATAGCACTTTGTTGAAATGCAATGTCTTGAGTACCATCATTATAAATGGTTTTTCCTGTAGCTTTATCCCGATACTCCCCTGCTTGATTTCTATTGGTAAATGTCAAATAAAGTATGGTATATTGCTCCGTCAAACGAATATTACCAACCACCAAATCTTTATCCGCAGAACGCCCTGAGCGTGATTGGGGATCATTCGGATAATTCGTAGGCGTTTGTTGAGGATAGGTTTGAGGACGGTCGCCACCATTAGGATTTTGATTGCCACCTGTGTTACCACTATTGGAACCGTCATAACCACCTGACCCTTGTGGATAAGTTCCAATACAGCCTTGTAACAAAGTAGAAATCGTTAAAAGAAAAAATATTCGTTTCATTTTTGGAAAGATTTGGTAATGGTTAATGAACGAAATTTACAAAAACTTCTTGTTTTATCTAAATAGTTTAACGAATCATTAACAAAGCGCTTTGATCAGCGAAAAAATAATTAGCGTCCAATCACTCAAAGCTCAAAGCGATTTTATCAGCGAATAACCAACTAAAGCATCGGCTCTCGAACCAATGGAACGATGATAAATAAATATTTCGTAAGCATTTTCAGTTTGTGAATGGGTATTCTCAAAGTCTGATTCGCTATAATGCCCTTGACTATCAACTGTAAGATAGTTGTAATTATAAATACCTTGTTTTAATTGAATAAATGCTTCATACGCCTGATTTTCAATCACATAATGCATCAGATTCGTTTCATTCAATTGCCAATCATTGAAAGCGCCATTCACATAAACTTTCTTGTTTTCCAAAGAATCAGTTTTTAAGAAAAAACTCACTCGCACATAATCAGACTCCGTTTCACCCCGATTTGTTTCGTAATTATCAATAAGAAATTGTCCATCAAAATCATTTACGG
>JBBAKZ010000504.1:0-2141 GCA_040403275.1 Arcicella sp.
TTGGCAAGCTGTTTTAGGAGCCGTTGGCTTTGCTTTTTGCTCTTGGAATATGGTCCTTATCCCCGCCGGACACACGTCTAAAGTAATTGCGTTGGCTTATGCTCCTCTGGTTGCTACGGGGGCAGTTCTCTGTTTTAGAGGTAAATATTTATTGGGTGCCGCTCTCACTGCCTTGTTTATGAGCCTCGAATTATATGCTAATCACGTGCAAATTACCTATTATTTTGGACTGTTTTTGGCGGGATATATCATCGTGCAAATCATCGATCACCTAAAATCTGGTCAAATCAAGCCATTAGTTTTTGCGCTTTTAGCCTTTGGCGGAGGAGCTTCCATTGGTTTAGCCAATCACACCATGCGTTTGTGGAGTAATGCCGTTTATTCTTCCGAAACCATTCGTGGCAAAACTGAATTAACGTCCAATTCGGAATCAAAAGGTGGTTTAGACCGGGATTATGCTTTCAGTTATAGTTACGGAATTGGAGAAACTGGAACGCTTTTAATCCCTAATCTTTACGGGGGCGCTTCGGGTGGAAGTTTGGGTGGAAAAAAATCTGAAACTTTAAAAGTGATGGTAAATGCGGGAATTCCAGAAGAAGGGGCAACGGGTTTTACAGAACATGGCCCTGCGTATTGGGGCGACCAACCACTTGTGGGTGGACCAGATTATGCTGGCGCAATAATCATTTTCTTGTTTGTCTTGGGTGCTTTCATTGTTAAAACGAACACAAAATGGTGGTTGTTGATTTCGGCCATTCTTTTTACCATGTTGGCTTGGGGAAAAAACTTTCCGACCTTAAATTATTTGATGTTCGATTATTTCCCAATGTTCAATAAATTCAGAGCCATTACGATGATTTTATCCATGACTCAATTGGCGGTGGTCACTTTAGCAATTTTAGCCTTAAAGCAAATTGGTGCGAAAAAACCAAGCTTTAATGAGTTGAAAAAACCATTAATTTATTCATTGGCACTCACAGCGGGATTAGCGTTTATTTTTGCGATAATTCCTTCCTTATTTTTCAGTTTTAAAGGACTAAATGATGCTGCTATGCAAATCACGGGCGATAAAGCCGTTGATGGACAAATCATTAGAGCCATTCAAACTGACCGTGAATCAATTATGCGTTCGGATGCTTTTCGTTCTATAATCTTGATTTTATTAGCTGCTGGTTTACTTTGGGCTTGGGTTTCCAATAAAATTAAAGACATCGTCTTTTACCCAATTCTTATTTTATTGGTCGTTTTTGATATGTTTGGCGTTGATAAAAGATATTTCAATAATGACAATTTTGTCTCTAAATCGGATGCAGAAGCAGTTTTTGCGCCCACGACACTTGATGAGCAGATTCTGAAAGATAAATCAATTTATAGAGTTTACGATGGCGTATCGGGGCAAGGTTTTACCAACGATGCTTCGGCTTCTTATTTTCATAAATCGTTGGGTGGTTATCACGGAGCAAAACTTCGTCGTTATCAGGAAATAATTGAAAATCAATTTTCTAAGAATAACATGGCGGTTTTTGATATGTTGAATACTAAATATTTTACCCAACCCGCTCAACAACAGGGTGGGCAGCCAACGGTGGGACAAAATCCTAATGCTTGCGGAAATGCTTGGTTTGTAAAAGAATTTAAATTGGTGAAAAATGCGGACGAAGAAATGAAATCTTTGGATAAATTTGATCCAAAACAGACCGCTTTCATTGACCAACGCTTCACTGACCAAGTTAATAATCTAAAAATTACGTTCGACAGTACCGCAAATGCTATCAAATTGACTGATTACAAACCGAATTTAATGACGTATGAAAGTAATGCAAAAACGGAGCAATTGGCCATTTTTTCAGAAATTTATTACCGTGGAAATATTGACTGGAAAGCTTACATAGATGGCGTTTACAAACCACATTTACGGGCAAATTATATCCTTAGAGGCATGGTTATCCCCGCAGGAAAACACAAAATTGAGTTTAAATTTATGCCAGAAACGGTGGCTAAAGGAAATACCGTAGATTTAATTGCTTCAATTTTGATGGTGGGACTTTTAGGATTGGCGGTGTTTTTTGAAACAAAAAAAATTAAACCATGAGAACATACAACATTCCAAAATTGGAAAGAGTAATAAAGCATTATAAACT
>JBBAKZ010000505.1:0-2122 GCA_040403275.1 Arcicella sp.
AATTTAACGTCAAAACGGGCGAATTTGAGGCAGAAAGCATAGCTAAAAATATCCAAAATCCATCTTATTTAGTCATTTCTCCCGATGAAAAATATGTGTATTCGGCGGGTGAAATTGATAAAAATGGAGCCGTTTATGCCTTTTCATTTGATAAAAAAACGGGTAATTTGAATAAATTAAGCACGCAGTCTTCCAACGGAAACTACCCTTGTTTTGTAGAAATTGATAAAACAGGCAAGTGGGTTTTTGCGGGCAATTATGGTGCTGGAAGTTTGACAGTTCTACCGGTTGAAGCCAACGGTGGTTTAGGAAAACCAACGCAAACCATTCAACATGAAGGCAAAAGTGTTAACCCTAGCCGGCAAGAAAGTCCTCACGTTCATTCCGTTAATGTAGCCCCTAACAACATTGATGTTTTCGTGCCAGATTTGGGTTTGGATAAAATTATGACTTATGCTTTAGATGCAAGAACGGGAAAATTAACGGCAGGAAATCCAGCTTTTACGAAAGTTCAAGACGGTTCAGGACCAAGACATTTCACGATTCATCCCAATGGAAAGTTTGCCTACGTTATACAAGAAATATCGGGCGAAGTAACAGCTTTCAATTACAAGAAAGGCTCTTTATCGGCAATTCAGACTATTTCTAACAAGCCAGTGGGTTTTACGGGTGGTTTTAATAGTGCTGATATTCACCTGTCACCCGATGGAAAATTTTTATATGGGTCAAACCGTGAGCATGACAGTATCGTGATTTTCTCGATTGATGCCAAAACGGGTAAATTGACTTACGTGGCTCATCAGTCAGTTCTGGGTAAAAAACCAAGAAATTTCATGATTGACCCAACTGGAAATTTTGTTTTAGTAGCTAATCAGGATAGCGATAATATCACAATTTTCAAGCGTAATGCCGTTAAAGGAACGCTTACGCCGACGGGAAAAGAAATTGCGGTACCCAATCCAGTTTGTTTGAAAATGATTAGTTTTTAGGAATAATCTGTCAAAACAGTAGAAGTAAATCGACAATCCGTCGAGTATATTAAAGGAAAGGTCTATCACAGCTTTAGATAAGTTTTTTTGATGTTCAAATGTGATAATTTCGTGGGACAATTCTTAAATGAACAATTAAATTAAATTAAAAAAATTATGATAAAACTAATCATTCCATTCCAACTTATTTTATTCGGAATAGGCGCATTTTTCACGAATAAAAATATCGAAAAAGCATCATTACTGTCGGAAATAGCAGTTTGTCATTCAATGGTAGAAGAGAATAATTTCTCAAATGTCAATCCTGACGATACGACAAAAGCGTACTCGATGCCATTGCTTTCTCAAACGCCAAAAGGCGACGTCATGCTTTCGTGGACAGAAAAAAATGCAGAAGGCGTCACTGCTTTTTGTTTGGCATTTTCAAAAGATAAAGGCAAAACATTCTCTGATAAAAAAGTGATTTTTGCTGGAACTGGCATCGCTAATAGTCGTATGATGCGTGCAAAAGTACTCACGAAAAAAGACGGAAGTTTAGTAGCGGTTTTTTCAAATCGTGGAGAATCTGCTCCAGTTCAAGCTCAAAGCCAAGCAACGCCTACTCAAGGTGGACGTGGTGGTGGGCGTTCATCGAATATTGTCTATTGCGTTTCGAAAGATGACGGTTCTACTTGGACGAGTCCAACTTCGGTAGATTCTGACCCAAAACAAGGAATTGTGCGAGGCTTTTTTGATGCGGTTGTTTTACCAAATGATGAAATTGCGGTAGCTTATTTGAAAGATGTTGCCAATAGTACAAAACACGAAGAGCGTGATTTACGCATGGTTGTAACAAAAAATGGTGCCTTTCAGCCAGAAAAAGTAATCGACCCTGTGGTGTGTGATTGTTGTCCAATTAGTATGTTGATTGATGGCAATGGTGCTTTGAATATTGTTTACCGTGACAATAATAACGACATTAGGGACATGGCTAAAATGATTTCGGCTGATAATGGTGAAACATTCTCAAAATCCCAAATTTTGCACCACGATTACTGGAAAATAAACGGTTGCCCTCACAGTGGAGCGGTTTCGAGCACATCGGGAAAAGGTGCTTTATTTGCTTGGTATTCGGGAACTGATAAAGAAAGCGG
>JBBAKZ010000506.1:0-2119 GCA_040403275.1 Arcicella sp.
ATCTTTGGGCGTTAATACGCCATTATTGAGCAATTCCTTGACCTGGCTAAAATTACCTCCCCAAGTTACGCCATTCATTATTTCAATGCCACCATCAATTAAATCGGGACGGCGATGCAGATAGTGGAGCGTGTTGTGCTGAACGGGACCGCCCACAAATAATGGAACATCGGGATAAATATTTTCTTCTAATACATCGGCGAGCAATAAATTAGAAGTTTGATTTAGAATTAAGCCAAATGTGCCTTGCGTAGTTTCGTGTTCACAAATTAACACGACACTTCTCTCGAAATTTGGGTCACCCAAAAATGGTTCAGAGATTAAAACGGAGCCTTGTTGTACGTTGCGCATGGTGATATTATTTCGGATGTTGATGTTTACTATTTTCGTTAAAGATATTTTATTTTTGATAAATTTGCAAAAAATAACACGTCAGTAATCCAATATAACCCGGAAAACTACAAAATAAATTCTCATGTTAAAATCAAACCAAACTAAAAAACAAAACGATGAGGCATTAGAAAAAATGCCTATTCTGACAGATTCTTCGCTTGTTTTGAGTTTCTCGGCAAAAAATAATTTTAACGATTTGAGTCAACTCGTTGAGGACTATAAACGTGAACCTTTTCCAATTACTACCTTAAAAACTGTGTATCTCCTTTTAGGTTCAAATTTAGGAAATAGAAAAGAGATTTTTGACAAAGCCCTCGAATTATTAAACCAAAAAGTAGGCAAAATTATTCTGCAGTCGAAGGATTATGAAACCAAACCTTGGGGCGTAACTGACCAACCCGATTTTCTAAATTTAGCCATTGCTCTACATACGAACCTAAGTCCTTTAGAGATTTTAGCACAAACCCAATCGATTGAAAATCAATTGGGTAGAATCAGAAAAGAGAAATGGGGAGCCAGATTAATTGATATTGACCTCATGTTTTATGAAAACGAAATTATTGATAAGCCTAACTTAAAAATTCCCCATCCTCTTATGCAAGATCGAGATTTTGCCTTGACTCCATTGACTGAAATTGCGCCCGATTTGGTGCATCCCGTGTTGGGAAAAACGGTTTTGGAATTACGAGATTTGTTGTTGGAACGCACGAACCGCCCCGACTGAATAAGGTAACCACAATACAAAAATGGTATGATTATCAGTTGATTGTACCGTAATACTGCCTCCGTGCAGTTTCACAATTCTGTTTACCAACGACAATCCTACTCCGTAACCTTTAATACTTGCGGTGTTTTGACTGCGATAAAACGGCTCAAAAATTAAGTCCATTTCGGGTTGTTCCATCACCCCACTATTCGTAAATTTCACTTCAATATGGTCTTTTTCAAAGTGCAAACTTACTTTTACCGAATGGTTTTCTGAAAATTTACAGCCATTTTCCATTAAATTTACGAAGGCTGTTTTCAATAATTGAGCGTTTCCTTTTACTACCAATTGTGTATCTTCTTCTAAACCGTCGGCAAAATCGACCTGTACCTGATACTTTTGCTCAGCTTGCAATAAAAGGTCGCCTGCTTCCCAGATGGTTTCATCCAAACGCACTTCATCGTACATCAATTTATGGTTCAAATCGCTCACTTTTGCCAATTCCAACAACGTATTTGACAATTGTCCCATCTCACGAATATCTTGCCTAACTGACTGTAATGTAGCAAGATACTGTTCGGGGCTACGTTCTTTGAGTAAGGCAACATCAATCTGTGAACCAATTTTCATCAAAGGGTTTTTCATCTCGTGGGAGACATTGGAAACGAAGAGATTTTGTAGTCTAAATACCTCCGCAATTCGTTCTAAAAGTTCGTTGAAAGTGGCCGTAAGTCGCCCGATTTCATCTTTAGGATTTTGAATGGTAAGTCGCTGATTTACATTTTGCGGATAAATGGATTGTACTTGATGAATAACTCCCGAAATTGGTGCTAATGCTCTCGCCGCAAAATACCAACCCGCCAACGAAACCAAAGATAACATCGCCAAAAACAGTGAAATCATAATATTTTTGAGGTTTTCAAGGTCTTTTTGGCCTGCTTGGTCAACAGCACCCGCAACCGTGACGACTCGGTTGAACCGATCAATGTATAATATCCCAACTATTTTAAATTCCCCTTG
>JBBAKZ010000507.1:0-2098 GCA_040403275.1 Arcicella sp.
GTAATTGCTTCTGGTTTTAGAATATTATTTTGTTCTTCACTACCGGATTGAATAATACAAATCGGTTTTCCAATTTCAGCCACTTCTCCTTCGGAAACGAGTATTTGAGTAAGAATTCCGGTGTGAGAGGAAGGGACTTCGGTATCAATTTTATCTGTGGCTACTTCCAATAAATATTCATCGGTTTCTACTTTGTCGCCTACTTTTTTCAACCACTTCAAAACCGTGGCTTCCATAATACTCTCGCCCATTTTGGGCATAATAATTTCGATTAGAGACATATTTTTCTTAATAAATTCAGGATGTTGATGGCTGTTAAATGAATATTTTGTTCACGAAAACCGCCTAAAGTTAATTTTGTTGTCACGGTTTTATTTTCAGTTGCAATAGCAATCCAAATCGTTCCTACGGGTTTTTCGGCAGTACCACCGTTTGGACCAGCTATGCCAGATGTTGCCAAACCGTAGGTTGTTCCCATAATTTTACGAATATTTTCAGACATCTCAATAACTGTTTGTTCCGAAACTGCTCCGTAGGTAGTTAATGTTTCCTCCTTTACGCCTAATTGATTTATTTTCACTTCATTCTCATACGCCAAAATTCCGCCTGTAAAATAAGCAGAACTGCCCGAAACTTTTGTGAACTGATGCGCTAAATATCCACCCGTACAACTCTCTGCCACGGAAACTGTTTGTTGATTTTGAATTAATAATCTTCCAACCGCATTTTCTAACTCATCATCTCCATAGCCATAAACGAATTCTTGAATGGTAGGAAAAATCTGTTGAAACTGTGCTTCGACTTCATTTTCAATGGTTTTTAGGTCTTTACCAAAACCCGTAAGTCTAAGTCTCACACTTCCCATGGAGGGTAAATACGCCAATTTAATATTGGAAGGCAAGGCATCTTCCCAAATATCAATCATTTCTGCCAAAGCGGATTCTCCGATGCCAATGGTTCGGATTACTTTATGAAAAATAACTGGCGTTTTAAAATGCGTTTGCAATTTTGGTAAGATTGACAGCGTCATCAACCCTTTCATTTCGTAGGGAACGCCTGGCAGAGAGACATAAATAACGGCATTATGTTCAAACCACATACCTGGGGCGGTGCCCATGGTATTTTTTATGTAAGTAGCATTGGAAGGTAGTTCAAATTGGCTTTTATTAGTTCCAGAAAGCGTGAATCCTCTTTTTTTGAAATAGGCGGTTACATCAATTTGTGCCTGGGGATGGTCGATTAATTCAGCATTGAAATATTTACAAAAAGTTTTCTTGGTAATATCGTCTTTTGTGGGGCCCAATCCACCCGTAACAATGACGATATCTGCTCTTTTAGACGACTCTTCAAATATCGTTAAAATAGCGTCTTCGGTATCACCCACTGAAGATTTTCGAACAGTCTTAATGCCAATTTTATCCAATGCAGCGCTAATCCATTGTGTGTTTGTGTCTGTAATTTGTCCGTAGAGGATTTCATCTCCGATCGTAATTATCTCCGCTTTGATCATTTTTTGTGGCTTTGAGCTTTAAGAAATGAGCTTTTCAAGGACTTCAGCTTGAAATAATTGAAATATCATTTGGTTGATTTTCAAGAGTTAACGCTCTTTGCTCAGATCTATTTGATTAATTTTACCCAAAATTACACAATTTACGTCGTTTTTACGTTTTAAGCCAAATGACATTTTGGTAAAATTCACGTCATAAATTTAAAACATTTTAAAGTCACTAAAAAAATGAGAAAATTACTGTTGGCAGGTGCCATGATGATTTCAGTAAGTAGCTGTCAATCACAAAACTTTGGTAATATTTTAAAACAAGCGAATGATGTTTTGAGCGAAACTACTTCTGGTCCTTTAACAACCGAAGAAATTGGTCGTGGATTGAAAGAAGCATTGACCGTGGGTATCAAAAATAGCTCATCACAGGCATCCGCATTGGATGGTTTTTTAAAAAATCAAGAAATAAAATTGTTATTCCCACCAGAAGCGCAGAAAGTTGAGCAAAAACTTCGTAGCATCGGTTTGGGAAATGAATGTGATAAATTTATTACTTCTTTAAATCGTGGTGCCGAGAAAGCTACCGAAAAAGCAGTACCC
>JBBAKZ010000508.1:0-2083 GCA_040403275.1 Arcicella sp.
TATGATTTATACCTACGTTTAGAGGAAGATGTACTGAACAAAAAGCCCGATATCGTTTTGATTTTTGTGGGCGTAAATGACGTTTGGCACAAAGCTACTTCTGGAACTGGCACTGATTTGGATAAATTTGAAAAGTTCTATCAAGCTTTAATCAATAAAATGAAAGCCAATAATATTAAGGTAATCCTTTGCACGCCTGCCGCCATTGGCGAACGCACCGATGCCAGCAATCAACAAGATGGTGATTTGAATCAATACAGCAAAAGCATTAGAAATTTGGCGACAAAAAATGAACTTGCTTTATGTGATTTACGAAAAGAATTTCAGGATTATAACCTAAAAAATAATCCCGAAAATAAAGAAAAAACGATTCTGACGACTGATAGAGTACATTTGAATGAATTAGGAAACCAATTTGTGGCAGATAAAATGTTGCCTTTAATCTTAAAGTAGTGAGCTTTGAGCATTAAGCGATGACAAGAAATATTTAATCGTTCCGAATGCTAAAACTCGTTACTCACATCTCAAAACTCATAGCTTAAAATGAAATTATTTAGATTTGGAGAAATCGGAAATGAAAAACCTGGGGTCATAATTGATGATATATTATACGATGTTTCACAATTTGTGGAAGATTATAACGAGTACTTTTTTGAAACAGCTGGCATTGAAATGCTTTCTCAATTATTAGACGAAGTAAAAGATGAATTACATCAAATTCCAACTAATTCAAGAATCGCTTCCTGCGTAGCTCGCCCGTCAAAAATTGTGTGCATTGGTCTGAATTTTGCCGACCATGCCAAAGAATCGGGCGCTGAAATTCCGAAAGAACCCATTATTTTTTTTAAATCAACCACCTCTTTATCTGGACCAAACGATGATGTTGTCATTCCTAAAAATTCAACGAAAACCGATTGGGAAGTTGAATTGGCTTTTGTTATTGGGAAAAAAGCCTCTTACGTGGAAGAATCGGAGGCAATGGATTATGTGGCGGGATATTGTTTGCACAATGATATTTCTGAACGTGAATTTCAATTGGAAAGAGGAGGTAATTGGAGTAAAGGAAAAGGTTGTGATACCTTCGCTCCTCTCGGACCTTACTTAGCAACAAAGGACGAAGTGTCAGATGTAAATAATCTGCAAATGTGGCTCAATATCAATGGAAAGCCTTTTCAGAAAAGTAATTCCGACCAATTAATTTTTAAAATACCCACAATTGTTTCGTACATCAGTCAATTTATGACTCTTTTGCCCGGCGATGTAATCTCAACGGGAACGCCAAGTGGCGTTGGTTTGGGTTTTAAACCACCCATTTATTTAAAAGAAGGTGACGTGATGGAATTAGGCATTGAAGGATTAGGAACCCAAAAACAAACCGCAAAAAATTGGCAACGATAGATTCGCATCAACACTTTTGGCAATATAACCCTCAAAAACACGATTGGATTACAGATGAGATGAAGGTAATTCAACGTGACTTTCTTCCGCCAGATTTACTACCGATTTTACAAATAAATAAAATTGATGGTTGTATTTCGGTGCAAGCCGACCAAACGGAGACAGAAACCGATTTTTTATTACAATTAGCGGATAAGCATGATTTTATCAAAGGCGTGGTTGGTTGGGTTGATTTACGGTCTGATACTATTTACGAACGTTTGGAGCATTATTCGCAATTCAACAAACTGAAAGGTTTTCGGCATATTGTGCAAGGTGAAAATGATGCTGAATTCATGCTTCGCCCAAAATTCAAAAATGGCATTGCAGAATTAGGATTGTACGATTTTACCTACGATATTCTGATTTATCATTACCAATTAGAACAAGCTATTCAATTCGTGAAGTTATTTCCTGACCAAAAATTTGTACTCGATCATATTGGAAAACCCGAAATAAAATCGGGCGAATATGGACTTTGGCAAACAAATATTAAGAAATTAGCCTTGCATCAAAACGTATATTGCAAGATTTCGGGGTTGGTTACGGAAAGCGAATGGGACGATTGGAAACCTTCAGATTTCAAAATCTATTTGGATACGGTGGTAAAAGCCTTCGGAACCGACCGATTAATGTATGGTTCAGA
>JBBAKZ010000509.1:0-2066 GCA_040403275.1 Arcicella sp.
ATCAGCAATGCCACACCAGGGTTCTATGCAAACAAAATCAGCGTCTTTTGCCGCCCAAATCCCTAAGTAAGGAAAGCCTTCGAAATCGAATTTTAACTCATGATTTGTTTTATCAGATTTTAAAATGACGGTAGATGATTCAAGGTTTTTGAAGACAATTGCATCGTTATAAAATAATGCTTTTGTCAAGCCTAATTTATTCGTAGTCATCAGAAAATCAAACGATTGTGTCTCAATTAATCCCTCGCTCGTAAGTCCCCAGCGTTTGAAATTTTCCTTTTTATTAAATTCCAAAAAATAGTCATTGTAAATAGTATTTTCTGATAAAGGAACGGCAAAAGCCGGATGCCCACCCACTGAAAAATGCATTTTATTTTCCCCGATATTTTTTACGTAATAAGTAACATTTAGCGTAGTGTTTTGCAAAGAATAAATCAATCTTAATTCAAATTTGAAAGGATAAACTTTAAGCGTATGTTCATCTGAAGTAAGTAAAAATGTTACACGGTTTTCTTCCGATTTCTCCACGATAAATGATCTATCTCTGGCAAATCCGTGACGTGGTAAGGTATATGTTTCCCCTTCAAAAATATAATTATTTTCTTTCAAAGCGCCAACGATTGGAAATAAAACTGGCGATGATTTTCCCCAAAAATTTGGGTCAGCATTCCATAAATATTCCGTTTGGTTTTCGTTATTGAAAAGACTCACCAATTCTGCTCCTTTAGGATTGATTTTAGCGGTAATTTGTTGGTTCTTAATTGTTTGCATAAGATTTTTGGTTTCAATATTTTTCCGAAATTACAACATTTTGTTTTGTGATAAAAAATAAGAAAATTGCGTGATATTTTTTAAAGATAAATTTCCACTCCAATATTTCTATGAAACAACAACGACTTTTTTTTCTAGTTGTAATTTTTGGTATAGCGGCTTGTTTGACTTCATGTTCGACGGATGAAAAACAAACCAATTTTAACCCAAAATTCAAACTTATTCCTACTTCAAAAGTAAAATTTAATTCTTTTGTGGATTGCAATATGGCCGAAGTTTGGATTGGTGATACCTTTCGAATTTTCCCCGGGAAATACGGTGAAGACCCACTTTGGGGTTATTCAAAAAATTTAAAATTTGCCGACGGCAAAAATGCTGAAGAGGCTTTTGGGAATAAACCTGAAAATTTCAATAACCCAACTATGCCGCCAAATGTTCCCTTGGGAGCCAAAGGTCTGCACGGGGCAGTCTGGTTTGAAACGGTTTACCAAGATTCAAAAGATGCTTCTGGAAAAACACTGTATGCCGTTTACCACAATGAAAATTATCCAGAAACTTTGCCCTACGATTCAATTAACAAGGAAGGTTATAAAAAGGGTAAATTATGGCCCCAAGGTTTAACGGGCGAAAAAAGCCCTGCAGCGGTGTGTAGAATTGGCATTATGAAATCTACAAATGCAGGGAGAAGTTGGGAAAATAAAGGCATTTTTATTGAAGACCTCAATCCTCGGATGATTCTGAAACCTCATAATACTTCCAATACTTTTGCCGGTGGCGTTGGCGACCCATCTGCGGTGGCAAATGGTGACTATCTTTATCTTTTTTATGGTGAATATGGCTATCCCGGCGTGTATAATGAGCAAAATTATCAACGAAAAAAGGAATGGGCGGGGCAATGTATCAGTATCGCAAGAATTGCTTTAAAAGATTTGGACAATCCGCAAGGAAAAGCGCAAAGATGGGATGGAAAAGAATTTAATGCCGCTTACAATGGCATTGGCAAACCAATAGCCTCTTTACAAATTCCGTTGGAAAAAAGCGGTGGAGCGGCATCATCACCCACAGGAGGGTTCCATTGGGGACCTTCAGTTAGTTGGAATACCTACTTAAATTGTTGGGTGATGATGATGGGAAAAGTGGTTGGTAAATCTTGGAGAGGCAGCGAAGTGTATATTTCATTCAATAAAAACCTTGATTTTAATGATAAATCCAAAAGTCAGGAATGGACTAAACCGCAATTGGTATTCAATAAACCTGGTTATATTTTGTGGTATCCGTCCCTACAGCCACTCAAT
>JBBAKZ010000510.1:0-2053 GCA_040403275.1 Arcicella sp.
GTCCAGAGGACTTTTTGATAAGTGTAACTCGGCAATAGCCGAGCTACTGCGGGGGTTTCTGATGCTGCACAAGGAAAAATTGCAGATAAAGCAAAAGATAAATTGAATAAAAAATGAAAAATAAAAAAAATCCGTCAATTCATGTTTACTTTATTATTTCAATAATATTGACTACGTGTTGTATTTGTTATCTTATTCTACCAAAAATATTATTGTTAATTTCAAATGACAGAACTACGGTTCCAGTTGAAAAATTATATAGAGATTTCGAATATGGAGATAACTATATTGAATATTCTTATATGAATAAGTTTAATAAGAGTGTATATACAATCAGAAAACCTTTGGATTATAATCAATACGTTTTATTGGAAGGGAAAAAATATATAAATATTCAATATGGTAAATACCTGCCAAAATATACAATAATAGAGACACTTGGAGAGTCTGATTATAAAACAGGGGTACTTTTACTTTTTATTTTCTTATTTACGTTTTGGTATGGAAAAATCAAGAAAAATTAGTTGCCCCATGACTGTCCGTAGTGTTCCGCAGGGCACTACGGATGAAAAATGAGTAAAGAGTGCTTTGGCAGCCCCGTCTTGAAACGGCAAGTACCAAAAAATAAAAAATTATTTTTATTCTCGCCAGCCGATTACAAACCGAAGAAGGACAAGTTTTACCAAGAGAAAATTGGACAGAAACCAGCCCCTTACCCAAATACGTGTATTAAAACACCCTCAGCGACCATTTGGGCAATGCAAGGTTAGTCATGAACAACGACCAAGATGCCGAAGTAGTACAGAGCAATAGTTACAGTGCCTTTGGTTTATTGGCCACCCAACTGTCCGTAGTGTTCCGCAGGACACTACGGATTACGGATGAAATAAGAGTGTCTGTGACACGGCAAGTACCCAAAAAATAAGAATTTCCTTACTTGGCTGGTAGAAACACTCTGTCCCCACGGCTTGGTGTTAAACGGGGTCGCCCAGACCAGACGACTTGCGTAAGCTACACACCAATTTATTTTGCAAACAATTAATTGATAATCAAATACTTGTGTACCTGACGCATTTTGTCTGGTGAGGACAGCAGCCCACGGAAACAAAGTAACAGCCGTGTTTGAGGTAAAATTAAAAGGACCGTATTATCTTTAAATCAAAAACGTGAGACCTAAGAAATACGAAGATTCGTTTATAACCAGCAATAAATTAGCTTGCACAGGATTCAAAGGCTTTACCAAGCGACAATAAATTGCCCAAATGGCGATTGCCTATTTTGATGGTTCGCATCGTAAAATGCAAACCCACATAGGAGTCAAGCGTAAAATGGTCGATTTAGCTATCAAGGAATTAGAAAGTGGGATTCGTTGTTTAGAAAATTTTTCCTCACGAGGAAGAAAAAAAAGAGAAAACTAATCCACGTCTTATTACAGATATTTCTGATGTAGTCGAAGAACATATCCAAACAGACCCTACTTTCAAAACAACTCCTTGTTACCTAAAAATAACTACACGGTCCGTTAAAGAGCGATTAAATGACCAAAAAGGGTATAAGACATCTTTTTGTTGTCATAAAACCTTGAATAGCATTCTAAATCGTTTGGGGTAGGGACTCAAAAAAATTATTAAATGTAAACCATTCAAGAAAATACCGCAAACGGATGCAATTTTTGAAAATGTGTCCAATCGTCATATCGAAGCCAAACAAGACAAAGGTATTTTAAGAATTTCAATTGATACCAAGGCTGTTGTTAAAATCGGTGAACTCTCAAGAGGTGAATATAATCGTTTACAAACACCTTTGCAAACCTGTGACCACGACCAACATTGGGACAGCATTTTGATTCCTTTCGGAATCCATGAAATAAATCATGACCATGTGAGCCTATATTTTGGTAATTCTTCCTCCACAGCTCATTTTATTGTCGATGCTTTGGAGCAATGGTATGAAGATAGAAAAGAGCATAAAAAGAATATCACACCATAATTATTGATTCGGACCGCCGATGCGGCCGATAATTTAAAACCTAATGCTTCTAATTCTTGTTGTG
>JBBAKZ010000511.1:0-2046 GCA_040403275.1 Arcicella sp.
ATTATGAACTTACATAATCAGACCTATGAATAATGATTTCTCGGCGGCGAGCATTGTCGTTAATACCTTTTTGTAAACCGAAAAGCAACAGGGCCAAACCGTGTTTGGGACTATGAATTTTTTCGCCAACTAAATAAAATCCTAAGCTACTTTGGTGTGATTCCATCTTGTTTGAAAACGAATGAGCTATGTTATCGCCCGATTTTTTACCGTGAGCCACTAAGGAAGAAAATAATAATTTTTTACTGGAAATATCAATAACAAAGAATCTCTCAACGTTGGAAGGTAAAGCAAAATCTACAATAGTAATAATTGGTTTTGCGGGATGAAACGCTTGATAACCCACCACAGACTGTTTAAAAGCATCATAATTGACAATTCCTTCCAACTGACAATCAGTGTAAAGTTGTTGTGTTTGATCAATTTTAGTGGCAATTACTTGGTTTACGGGTGGCTTTGCGAAAGAAATATGAAGCAAAAATGCAATTACTTGAAGGGTAATAATCATATAGCTAAACTTTTTTATGTGTGTTATATTTTAATGATAACATCATAACGTATATAATCATTGCATTTGATATACTTTTACTCCAAAACCTTTGATTGGGAAACTTCCCGAAGTTTTAAACTTTCGGGAAGTTGAAATAACCTATAGAATCATTGATGCACCTACCAAAGGCCCACCAATTTTCTCAATGAAGGTATGATTTGAATTGGATTCTGCCACCAATATATCACCATTTGGCGTTACGTACATCCAGCGAGGATTTTCAAAGCCGTCGGCGTATTTTATAAAGGTAAATCCAGCCGGAGCCGTGGGTTTTTCATGATTTTTCCAACCTTCAACCTTACTAAAATTTATTTTGGATTTTGTAGCAAAAGAGGCAGGAAGAGAGGCGGTTTGAGTGTTTTTAGTTTGAGCAAATATGCCTTAACTTATTAACAATAAGGTAGTTAATAAATGTAATTTAGATTTAGAGGGAAACATTTTGTTGTACGGTTTTGGGTTTTAAGTAAATATCATTTCAGCCTTTTAAAAGTTTTATCACTTCTTGAGCTGCTTCTTCGGAAGATGCTGGATTTTGACCCGTAATTAATAGGCCATCTTTCACTACGTACGATTGCCAATCTTCTTTTTTACTATAAATTCCACCCTTATTTTTTAATTCATCTTCCAATAAAAAAGGAACAATTTCAGTCAGTTGAACGCCTTCTTCTTCGGTATTGGTAAAGCCCGTTACTTTTTTGCCCATCACTAAAGGATTGCCATTTTCGTCCAACACATTTAATAAGGCGGAGGGGGCATGACAAACGGCGGCGACTGGTTTTTTGCTTTTCCAAAAATCTTCAATCAACTTGATGGAGTCTTTATCGGTTGTTAAATCCCACAAAGGTCCGTGCCCACCTGGATAGAAAATGGCATCAAAATCATCGGCAAAAACGTCGGTTAATTTTTTGGTATGAGACAAAAGCGTTTGTAAATCACCATCGGCTTTGAAACGAATCGTTGCTGGCGTTTGGCTTGATGACTCATCACTTTTGGGGTCGATAGGAGGGTGACCACCTTTTGGAGAAGCCAGCACTACCGAGATTCCAGCCTCCAGAAAGGCGTAATAGGGGGCGGCAAATTCTTCAATCCAAAAACCCGTTTTTTTACCTGTATTGCCCAATTCGCTGTGGGAAGTAAGTACGATTAATACTTTCATAGTTGAAATTTTTAAGGTCAAAAATATACCCACAAAAATAATTTTTTATAAAATCTATGCGTTACACAATTTTGAAAAAGAATTATATCATTCACACTAACAATTTCTGAGGTAAAAAAAAGAGCCAACAAAATTTTCGTTGGCTCTTTTAATAATTGATAAAAAAATAAATTTCAATATTTTATGTTTATTTTTTCTTTTTATCAGGATTCAATAAATCATAAAATTGATTTACTTTTGGCATTAAGATAATACGAGTACGGCGGTTGATTGCCCGACCTTCGATTGTATTATTATTTGTCAAGGTATTGTATTCTCCTCTACCCGCTGCAATCAATTT
>JBBAKZ010000512.1:0-2044 GCA_040403275.1 Arcicella sp.
ACATTCAAGAAAATACTGGGACCATGTGCCTTGATAAATTCCATTCCATGATGAAAACAAGGCATTCCTCCCCCCGTGGCCACAATGAGTTTTTGATTGGCTTCAATTCCTCTCAAAATTTTGCTTTCAACCAAACGGAAATATTCTTCCCCTTTGTACCTAAAAATATCAGAAACGGTGGCAATTTCTTGATTTTCAATTAAATCATCTGTATCAACAAATTGATAGTCTAGGCGTTTAGCAAGTTGCCTGCCCAACGTACTTTTGCCCGATGAAGGCATACCTATTAGAAAAATATTTTTCATTTTTATTACTTAACAGCCTCCAAAATCTCCTCTTTTTCTGGCACATCTGCATGAGCCCATTTCCCTTTCACGATTCCATCCTTAATCAACCATAAAGTTGGGTTTGCTCTACCGATAGTCTTTAAAACCTTTGTATCTGAACTTAATGCGGGTATTCCCAATTGAAATTCGTGACGGAGATTTTCCACTTCTTCTTCGGGCGAACCACTCAAAAGCCACACTTTCACGTCTGTTCCTTCCAAACTTTTTGCCAAATTATGAATTTTATCCATATCATCCGTACTTGCTTTTGCCACCACAGGAATAATAATCATCAACTTTTTACCCACAAAACTTGCTGCTTTATAATCCGTTGAATCACCGTCTTTCCAGATATTATAATCCGTAATTTTTGCTTTGGCGGCATCTTCATTCAAGGTAATCATTTCCTTGAATTTGTAGGTTGTATCCGTAGGCATTTCCTTCAAATCAAGGGTTTTCCCATCTTTTTCGTATTTATATAAAAATTGTAAAGGCTCTGTAGGCCTCATATTTTTGGGTATATCTTCCCCAACTGCGTAAGGAAGTCCATCGTAAGGTGGCAAAAATTTAACCGCATAAATGGCTAAAAATGCACAGAAAATAATCGACATCCCAACCCATAAACCTGTTTTTTTATCCGAAAAAATATTGCGTTGCCAAAGGATAATCAAGATGAAAAACAAGAGAACCATATCTTTCCAGAATGATGTCCAAGGTTTTAATTTAATAGTTTCGCCAAAACAGCCACAATCGGTTACTTTGTTGAAGTAAGCCGAATAAAAAGTCAAGAAACCGAAGAAAATAACGGTGGCTAACAATATCCACGAGGAGGTCTTGAGTTTGTATTGTACTAAAAGACAAACACCCAATACTAATTCCAAAGCACACAAATAGA
Source organism: Arcicella sp. (assembly GCA_040403275.1). Taxonomy (GTDB): domain Bacteria; phylum Bacteroidota; class Bacteroidia; order Cytophagales; family Spirosomataceae; genus Arcicella. The sequence continues at coordinate 1,222 of JBBAKZ010000512.1, forward strand.
TGGACACATACAAGGCATAGGGAACCCAAAAGTGCCAAAATCCTGCCATAAAAGGGAAATCAGTAGCGAATACATCAAAGTATTCTTCAAGTTTGATTTCAGTTCCAACGGGGTCATTGAGCTTAATCAACCCCGAAAAAATAAAGATAATCCCAACAAAAATTCTGGAAAAATGAGCTAAAAACTTCATAACGTGTAACGATAAGTTTATGTATCTTACTAAATTAGTGCTAAAAAATTTGAAAAGGTGTTAATGAAAAGTTAAAGAAAATTCTAGCACAGACTTTAGGCTGTAAATTGTAATCCGATTTCCAGACTGAAGTCTGTACTACAATTTCATCTTAATCATGCAAAAAACCGCATAGTTCAACATATCCTGATAATTGGCTTCCACGCCTTCCGAAACCAACGTAATGCCTAGATTATCTTCGATTTGTTTAGTTCTAAAAATCTTCATCAAGATTAAATCGGTCATCGAACTCACCCGCATATCACGCCATGCTTCGTCATAGTCGTGGTTTTTATCCTTTTGCAGATTCAATGTTTCCTCCACTTGTTCATCGTATAAATCACTCAATTCTTGTTCCGAAAATTCATTTTGTTCAGAATTTTCTAACTTTTTTTGAATTAAAGCAATTACACAATAATTAATAATTCCGATAAATTCTCCTTCGATACCATCTTCAATTTTCTGAACTCCTTTTGCTTGAATAGACCGAATGCGTTGAGCTTTAATAAATATCTGGTCGGTCAGGCTTGGCAAACGCAAAATCCGCCAAGATGTTCCGTAGTACTTATTTTTCTTTTGGAATAGAGTTTTGCA
>JBBAKZ010000513.1:0-2040 GCA_040403275.1 Arcicella sp.
AAGTTATCACCGCTCAAAAAAAAAGCTTTGCAGTCGCAAATTGAATTAATTAATTTGAAAAAACGTCAACATACAATATAGTGCAGTTATAGGACTTTATGAATCATTAGGTGGTGGATGACGCAGATAGTTTTATTTGAATCTGAAAGGCATATTTTTAAAGAATTTACCTAATAGGTACATTGTTAATTAAGTCTGTTTAACTTCCCGATACAATACCATTGCGGGTAAAGAACTTTCGGGAAGTACACTCCTCGTTAATTTTAGAGTAAAAACTGAAAGTCATTTACTTAATGTTGTAATAAGGCTTATTTAAATCTGGAATCAAATAGTAAATAATACTAATTTTAAAAAATATTAGGTATTCTATGTACAGACGGAAATCAACGTTTTATATGACGACTTCCGTAAAACACGCATTAAATCTTTAAAACTGGTAAAAGCGTTTCTTTTATGGGTAGTCTTGAAGATACCTCCATAAAAACACGTTTTGCTTAAAAGATTTTAATTTAAAAACCATGTAAATATCTGAAATTAGATACTTACAAGGTTTTAGATTTTTAAATTAGTTGGAATCAGTAATTACTTATTTTTCAGTCGAAAACTTATAAATCGTCGTGGTTTTATAAGTCTCATTTGGTTTCAAAACAGTCGATGGGAAAGCAGATTGATTGGGAGAATCTGGATAATGTTCTGACTCTAAGCATAACGCAAAACGCTTGGTATATTTCACGCCTCCTTTACCCGTAAGCGAACCGTCCAAAAAGTTGCCAGTGTAAAACTGAATGGCTGGTTCGGTGGTCATCACTTCCATTTTGCGTCCCGAAGTTTTTTCCAAAACGGTTGCCGCAAGACTTAATTCGTTCAGTTCTTTTTTAATCAAAATCCAAGCGTGGTCGTAACCGCCACCCAATACAATTTGCTCATCTTTTACATCATTTATCCCTTTTCCGATAACGGTTGATTTCCTAAAATCAAATACCGTTCCTGCAACGGTACGAAGTTCTCCCGTGGGAATTAATCCTTGATCAACGGGTAAAAATTTATCCGCATTGAGCGTAACTTCATGTTCAAGAATATTATTTTTTGAAGCCGAAAGATTAAAATACGAGTGATTGGTCAAATTGATAATGGTTGTTTGATCAGTCGTTGCTGCATAATCAATTTTCAAAGAATTATCGTTTGTCAAGGTATAAATTACCGTGATGTTCAAATTTCCTGGATAACCTTCTTCACCATCTTTACTCAAATAGGTTAGTTTCAAAGCTGGTTCTACGCCTTCAATGGGTTCTGCGGTCCACAATACTTTGTCGTAACCCACAACGCCGCCGTGCAAATGGTTTAGATTATTATTATTCGTTGCTAATTGATACGCTTTTCCTTCCAAGGTAAATTTACCTTTGGCGATTCTATTTCCGTAACGTCCGATGATGGCGCCAAAATAAGGCGGTGGCGTAAAATAACCCGCCAAGGAATCAAAACCCAAGACAACATCTTCGTATTTTCCGTCTTTGTCAGGGGCAGTCAAATGGGTGATTATACCGCCATAATTCATAATTTTCACCTCCATGCCCTTGTCATTTTTGAGGGTGTATTGGTCAACTCCTCGCCCATCAGGGAGTGTTCCAAAAGATATTTTTTCTATTTTATTCATCTTTACTGAATCGGTAGTTTGATTATTTTCGGTTTTTTTACTCGTGCAACTTTGTAAAATTGCAGTGCCTAATGCGAGCATTATAAATGATTTTAATTTCATGTCAATATTGTTTGTGGGGTTTGATGATTTCTATTTTACCAGAAAATAGCATAAATAATGATAAATATAACGACGATAAGCATGGCGCCGTAACGGAATACTGGCTCTACTTTAAACCATTCTTTATTGACGACAAAAGCATTTGGCTGGTCTTTCCCTTTCGATTCAATCAAACTAATGGTGATATGAACCAATGAACAAATCCAGAAAACAACGCCCATACGATTCATAAAAGGGAATTCTGGGAATTGGTAATTTATCCATGAAGATAAAGCAATACTTAA
>JBBAKZ010000514.1:0-2028 GCA_040403275.1 Arcicella sp.
GAGGCAGAATTGATTTTTGAAAAAGCAGGTAAAATATTGAAAATCAACGAAATAGTGCCAGAAAATAACCTTAGAGGCGCTTTCATTTTGGAAGGTGAAAAAAGTAATATTGAAATTAGTTTTACGCTTTCTCCCGAAAATCCTGCTTTGATTCAGGAGTATAATATTCAAGAGGTTTTGAAGAAATAAATTCACCAAATTTATTGTCATTGCGAGGCATGAATCCATCTGTCAGCTTACGAGCTTACAATTCTAAACGTCATTTTACCACTCGAATAGATTGCTTCGTGCCTCGCAATGACAGTTTTAACAAATTCTCAAAGCCTTCCGAATTCTTAAAATTGAATCTTCAATAACCGAAATTTCAGCACAGAGCGAAGTACGAATATACCCATCGCCAGCCGTTCCAAAAATTCCTCCGGGCGTAATAAACACGGCCGCTTTTGCCAAAATTTCATCCGATAATTCGTAGCCTGTTTTATATTTTGCAGGAATTTTTGCCCATACAAACATGCCAGATTGGTATTTATCGTATTGACAATCAAGCAATTGCATCATTTCAAAAACTTTTTGCTGACGAGTTCGATAGGTTTTATTAAGTTCATCAAACCAAGATTTATCATTTTGTAAAGCCTTTACCGCTGCCATTTGTAAAGGCAAAAACATGCCCGAATCCATGTTTGATTTGAAGCGTAAAACGGGATTGATAAACTCCGCTTTTCCCGCCAACATACCAATTCGCCAACCCGCCATGTTGTGTGATTTTGAAAGGGAATTTAACTCCATCGCCACTTCTTTCATGCCTTCAATCGACAAAATACTTTGTGGGTCATCGTTCAAAATAAAACTGTATGGATTATCATTCACAATTAAAATTTCGTGGGCTAAAGCAAAGTCTCTAAGTTCTTCAAAAAAGCCTTTTGTAGCTTTTGCACCCGTGGGCATGTGGGGATAATTTACCCACATTAATTTCACTTTCGACAAAACTTTTTTGGCTAATTGCTTCAAATCAGGCAACCAACCATTGTCCTCCGAAAGGTCATAATTTACCACGGTTGCACCGGTTAAAAGGGAGGCCGCCCGATAGGTAGGATAGCCTGGATTGGGTACTAATACTTCATCGCCCGCTTCTAAATAGGCCATCGAAATATGCATAATTCCCTCTTTTGAGCCAATCAAGGGTAATATTTCATCACCAGGATTGAGTTTAACTCCGTAAGCATTGTGGTAGAATCCAGCTATGGCTTCCCTGAAAGCAGGAATCCCTACATAACTTTGATACGCATGATTTTTTGGATTTTGAGCCGCATCTGCGAGTGCCTCAATGGTTTGGGCTGAGGGCGGAAGGTCGGGGCTACCGATGCCTAAATTCAATACATCAATGCCCGAATTTCTCATTTCGGCAATTTGTTTTAACTTGGTTGAGAAATAATATTCTTGCACCAAATTCATGCGGGAAGCGGGATTTATCTTCATTTTGAGCTTTGAGCTTTGAGCTTTTAGCCTTAAGAAAAGAGTTTGTACATTTTACAACTCAATGCTCATGGCTTAAAGCTCATTGCTCCATAAAAAAAGCCAACCCTTTTCAGAGTCGGCTTGTGTATCATTAGTTATTTATTTCTTTTTGAACACACCCGACTATTACTGACCGTAGTAGTAATAATAAGTTGGATATGTGTTGCAGTAATTTTTCATTTTCCAAAGGTAATTTGAAAAGTTTATTTTGGCAAATTATCTCAAAAATTTCCCCACCACATCAAACACTAAATCATGCTCAAAACCTTTGTTAAGGGCAAATTTTACTAATTTTTGTTTGATAATTAATTTGTTGCTGTCTTTAATCTCCCGTGATTTTTTTTCGATAATTTCTTGCAAAGTAACCATATAATCATCGCCATCAATTTCGCTCATGCCCGCTTTTAGACAATAATCGGATACACCACGCATTTTTAATTCTTGACGAATTTTGATTCTGCCCCATTTCTTTTGACGGAATTTACTACCCGCAAAGATTCTGGCAAAACGTTC
>JBBAKZ010000515.1:0-2027 GCA_040403275.1 Arcicella sp.
GGAGAAAGACTCGCAAGGAAAAATGCAAGTTCATCATAAACTGAATTATATTCTGCTACCATTTTCTTTTCTATTATATAAAAGTATAATGTCTCTGTAATACAAAAATAATGAGTTTTAGGTGAAATCTTTATATAGAGAAATAAAATTTAAAATTATAAAAAAATGCAACCAAACATCATGCTTTTGACTGATAGCTACAAGCTCAGCCACTACAAACAATATCCTGCGGGAACAAGTCAAATTTATAGCTATTTCGAGAGTCGTGGAGGCGAATTTGAGGGCGTAACTTTCTTTGGTTTACAATATTTATTGAAAGAATATTTGCAAGAAAAAGTAGTAAGTCAAGCTAAAATTGACCGTGCCGCCAAGTTGTATACGGCTCATTTTGGCAATTCAACATTGTTCAATAAAGAAGGTTGGGAGTACATCTTACACACCCACGACGGACACCTTCCCATCCGCATAAAGGCAGTGCCAGAGGGAATGGTCATTCCTACGCATAACGTGATGTTAACCATCGAAAACACCGACCCAAATTGCTTTTGGTTGACTAATTTCTTGGAAACTTTATTGCTTCAGTTGTGGTATCCTTGCACCGTAGCCACGATTAGTAGAGAAGTTAAAATGTTGATTACCAAATATTTAACTGAAACGGGCGACCCGACAACGATAGATTTCAAACTCCACGATTTTGGATTTAGAGGCGTTAGTAGCGTTGAAAGTGCGGGCATTGGTGGAGCAGCACATTTGGTTAATTTTATGGGAACAGACACGGTTGCCGCTTTAACTTTCATTCAGGAATATTACAATACTGATGAAATGTTTGGGTTCAGTATTCCCGCCGCCGAACACAGTACGATTACGAGTTGGGGCAAGGAAAATGAGTTGGATGCCTATCGAAATATGCTAACGCAATATCCCGAAGGATTGGTGGCGGTGGTGAGTGATAGTTATGATATTTATAATGCCTGTGAACACCTTTGGGGAGAAGTTTTAAAGGCGGATATTTTAGGAAGAAATGGCACCTTAGTTGTTCGGCCAGACAGTGGCGAACCGAAGGATGTGGTTTTGAAATGTACGGAGATTTTGGGCGAAAAAATTGGCTTTACCGTCAACGAAAAAGGGTATAAAGTGCTAAATCCAAAAATTAGAATTATCCAAGGCGATGGGGTGAATTATGAAAGTATCGGTGAGATATTGGAACACTTGAAAATACACGGTTGGAGTGCCGATAATGTTGCTTTTGGGATGGGCGGAGCGTTATTGCAAAAAGTACACAGAGACACCCAAAAATTTGCCTTCAAATGTAGTTGCGCTACCATCAACGGCGAAGACCGAGACGTGTATAAAGACCCCATCACCGACCATGATAAAAAGAGCAAAAGAGGTAGATTGAAATTGGTAAAAGAAAATGGGAAATACAGCACAAAAGCCCTTCATGAAGACGGAGAGGATATTTTGCGGACAGTTTTTGAGAATGGAGTGATTTTGGAAGAGATTGATTTTGAGGGGGTTAAGGGGAATGGTTTGAAATAAAAAATGATTATAACCTTTTTTTCATCGTTGGAGTTTTCTCCGGACGCCTTTGCGCAAACAGCAGACTATTGATTCACAAATATTAAGATTCATTATTTCACAAAACTAAATTACAACCACAAATATGCAAAAGCTATTGATATTCATTACAGTGCTGTTTATCAGCACCTTATCGTTTTCTCAGAACTTAAACCAAAAAGTTTTTGAGGGTACGCTGAATAAAAAAATACCCGTAATAATTACCCTCACTTTCGAAAACAATTTGATTACGGGTAATGTGGTTTACAAAAAGCAGGGTATTCCTATTGATCTGATAGGAAGAATAGACCCTGATGGCACATTATATTTCACCGAATTCCTAAAAGATGGTCATATCACTGGGTCTTATAATGTTATGCTGAAGGATGAATTAATGAGTGGTAGTTGGTACGATGTAGGTAAAATAAATGGAAAAGAATTATCCGTCTCGTTGAAAAAAATAGCTGAAA
>JBBAKZ010000516.1:0-2024 GCA_040403275.1 Arcicella sp.
TCGGTTAGAGCAACTGACTCATAATCAGTAGGTGCTTGGTTCGATTCCAAGTGGGCCCACAATATAACTACTTAAAAATAAAGCACTTAGAAAAATTAATTTCTAAGTGCTTTTTTCATTCTCGCCCGTTGACTCGCCCATGAGTGGATAATTTGGGTAAAAACCAAACTATCGGAACCAACCCAAATAAACCAATCTCAAAAAATCGCCGATGCCAAAGCCGTATAAATTGTACTCAAAGTCTCATCTTTAGTTCTATCAAAAACTTAAGGGATAAAAAATAAGGCAAAAGTTATCGCTTTTGCCTTATGTTTTATCCCTTACTTCGCTTTTATCCGTTATCCTCAGTGTGTTAAAGAAAACTCTCTTAATACCCAAAAATTATTGCTTTCTCCAAGTTCCCATCATGGCATTCGATAATATTTTTAACCTGTCGTTAGTTGAAAGGTCTAATGTATAAATGCTTACCTCGGACGAAGGGTCATTGCTAGCATTAGAAAAAATAATGGCTGAATTGTTTGGGGAATATCTTGGCTCGAAATCATTCGTACCCGAAGGTTTACCTGGATTATCTTTGGACGCTTTTCCCGAATAATCTTTGCTTGTTTTTGAAGCAAAATCATAAATAAATATTCGTGCATCAAGCTGCCTTCCATTGTCATTACGGTAAGCATTTACATCCTTGGAATAAACGATACTGTTACCATCAATTGAAAACATGGGCGTACTCATTCTGAAGGGTTCTTTTAAAATAGACACGACTTCTTTTTCTTTAATCAATAAGATTTCACTGTCGTATATGGTCTCTCCAAGGGTACGGGTAATCACCATTTGCTTGCTTTCGTTCCAATCGCAACCAACGAATACCGATCCATTGGTGGTGTGGGCAAACTCTGTTAGTTCGGTACCATCTTTATTCACATAAAACAATTTTTTATAATTGGGGAAAATAATTTTTGCTCCATTTGAAGCCCAAGAAAACGAAATTTCATCAGAAAAAACACTACTGATGGGGACAGAAGTTACCCTGCGCACATTGGAGCCATCCATATTCATAATAAAGATATGATTCTCACCTTTGTAACGGTTTGATAAAAAGGCAATTTCAGTTTTGGCCGGATTAACGATTGGCCTCCAATTATTCCCCGTACTCGTTAAGATACGTTCATCACCACCAGCTCCATTCGACGCCACTATTTGTAAGGCACTATTTACTTCTTTTACGTATACATAGTTTAACTCAGGCAATGTTTTGGTTTTAAAGCTCCATACTTCGCTGTATGTTTTCGCCAAATTGTTACTGGCCACTACTTGCCAATAATACTTGGTATTGTAAAGCAGACCACTTACCACTAAAGTATCCTTGGCAAAATTTGTGGCAGCCAGCGTTTTGGTATTTTCCCCTTCCTTGAATAAATAAACATCATATGTTAACGTGTCTTTATTTAAGTTTTGTGTTTTCCAAATTAAGGTAACTTTATCGCTGTCAAAAATAAAATCATTCTTGGGCGAAATCAAAGCGGGAACTTCGGGCGGTTGATTTTTAACGATGTTTTTAGACATAAAAATCGTCGGCTGGGGATTGCTGTTGGCAATTACCTCCACTGTTACATACTCCGTAAATAAGCCAACTTTGGAAGCCTGTATGGTGTATTTACCCGGGCTTAAGCTATCAAACTTAAATTTACCGAATGAATCTGTTTCTATACTTTTACCTGATGGGTTAAGCTTGATCAGCACAGCCCCTTCGGCTTTTTTACTCTCATAATTTAAGACGTTACCACTTATTTGACCCAGTGGTGTCGGTTCAAAAAACAGTTCTTCTTGGCATGAAAATAATAATATAGAAAATGAAATAATGAATATAGCGTGGTTTAATATTTTATTTTTCAACATTTGATGAGTTATTTCTTATTGGATTTTTAAAAAAAATTAATGAAACCAATTTTTAAGGACTTATTTTTTTTTGGGGTTTTTAAAATAATAAGTTAAACCAATTTTCGCTTTCAAATAATTATCATTTA
>JBBAKZ010000517.1:0-2024 GCA_040403275.1 Arcicella sp.
ATAAAAATATAAGCCGGGAACCGCATAATTTGATTTTGGGTCAGTCGGTTTTTCTTCGATAGAAAGTACGTTGAAATCTTTATCAAATTCCACGACACCATAACGTTCAGGGTCATTCACTTGGTAGGCATAGACAACTCCGCCTTCTGGGTCGTTGTTGGCTTGAAGCAATTTACTCAAACCACTACCATGAAAAATATTATCACCCAAAACCAAGGCGACTTTATCATCACCAATAAATTCTTCACCAATGACAAAGGCTTGAGCGAGTCCGTTAGGCAAAGGTTGTTCGGCATAAGAAAACTGACAACCCACCTGAGAACCATCGCCCAAGAGCTTTTTGAAATGAGGCAAGTCGTGAGGAGTAGAGATAATTAAAATCTCTTTGATACCCGAAAGCATCAAAATGGACAACGGATAATAAATCATCGGTTTGTCGTAAACGGGCATTAGTTGCTTACTAACCGCCAAAGTCAACGGGTGAAGGCGAGTGCCTGAACCACCCGCAAGTATGATTCCTTTCATATTTTTTCCATTCCAACGTAGGCTGGGTTTTGGACCTACCTTACGTTATTAACTTAAAGATTATTTAATGCTACTTTTAAACTATCTCGCCAATACGGAATTTTGATTCCGAAGGTTGTTTTTATTTTTGTTTTATCCATTACTGAAAAAGCTGGCCGAGTTGCTTTAGTAGGATATTCGCTTGTTTTTAAAGGATTGGCGATAACGTTCACCTTTCCTAATTCAAAAATCGCTTGAGCGAAATCGTACCATGAAATTGCTCCTTCGTTACTATAATGATAAATTCCGTAGGCTTTTTTATTGGAGGCAATCATATCTAACAAAGCACCCGCCAAATCAACCCCGTAGGTAGGCGACCCAACTTGGTCGGCTATTATCCCCAATGAATCACGTTCATTTCCCAAACGTAACATGGTTTTCATAAAATTACCCGCAAATTCAGAATATAACCAAGCGGTTCTAACGATATAATGTTTTTCCAAAACGGCTTCTACCGCTTTTTCACCTTCCAATTTTGTCAAACCATAAACGCTAATAGGTACAGTTGGGTCGGTTTCGGTTAATAAAGAAGGAACGTTTCCTGCAAAAATAAAATCGGTAGAAACTTGAAGCATCGTTGCATCAAATTTTGTGCATAATTTGGCAATATTTTCAGCACCATCACGATTGATTTTGCGAGCTAAATCTACTTCATCTTCGGCTTTGTCAACGGCCGTATAAGCCGCACAGTTAATGACGAAGGTAGGTTTTTCTTGGATGAAGAGTTTTTCTAAAACCTCCATATCCAAAATATTACCCACAACTTCATCGGCAAAAGTGATTGAAGTGATGTTTCGCTCAGAAGCAACTTTTTGTAGGCATTGCCCCAATTGTCCTGTGCCTCCTAATACTAATATATTCATTTTTTTCTCGTTATTCGGTTTTCGATGTTCGTGATTCGTAATTCGGATTCTCTCTTACCTAATATCGAAAAACAAAAATCGAACATCGATTTTACCTATTTGCGTACATTCCTTCATAATATTTCTGATAATTTCCCGAAGTTACATTATCCAACCATTCCTGATTATTCAAGAACCAATCGACGGTTTTTTCTAAGCCTTCCTCAAATTGTAAAGAGGGTTTCCAACCTAATTCATTCATAATTTTTGTCGCATCAATCGCATAGCGGAGGTCGTGGCCAGCACGGTCAGTTACATAAGTGATTAGCTTCTCGGAAGTACCTGCTTCACGCCCCAATTTTGTATCCATTGTCTTGCACACTAACTTGACGATGTCGATATTTTTCCACTCGTTAAAACCGCCAATATTGTAAGTTTCTCCAATTTTTCCGTTGTGAAAAACGGTATCAATGGCTCTGGCATGGTCAACCACAAACAGCCAATCTCTTACATTTTCTCCTTTTCCATAAACTGGCAAAGGTTTATTGTGTAAAATATTATGAATAATTAAAGGCAATAATTTTTCGGGAAAATGATTGGGTCCGTAATTGTTTGAAC
>JBBAKZ010000518.1:0-2021 GCA_040403275.1 Arcicella sp.
GGGAAAATTGACTACTCCATCAAACGGTTGCCCTTTAATATACATCGTCGTTGAGCCTCCACCGTCTAAATTTACTGCATCTTTGCAACCTAACATTTTGGATAAATAAGTCAATTCGTGTAAGGTCATACCTTGCGCCATGACGTTTCTTCCATCCACCGTAATCAATAATAAATCTTCGTCATTGGTTACGCAAGCACAGGTTCGGGGGTGACGATTATTATTAAAAGGATTATTTCTTAATTTTTCTTCTGCATTCTTATAAATCAGCAAAGGACCTGTTACTAAAACATTTGACTGTGGTAAAGATTTTTCCCAGTATAACTTCGTTTCACCCTTCACAATCTTGACATCATCATCGATTGTTATGGCTGCCACACTGTGTTCGGGAATTAATTGATTGGGCAGATAAGCCGCTGAGTCCAACACTTTTTTGTTTATCTTAATAAAATCAACGGAACCTCCCTTTTTGGTATTAAAAAAACCGCCATTCACTGCCCCGAGCGCAAAATTCTCAGAAGCAATAATACTGGTAGGTTTTAATTTTCGGAGCGTATCGTCTTTGAGAGCATAATAATCCGCTGAACCTAAAGCAAATTTGAGATTTTTATTATTGCGCTTTGTTTGAAGAATACTAATGGACTGATTGGAGGCAAATAATTCTTGCTGATTAAAATGGTAGTATCGCCAAGTAAGCCCATTTCCCAAATCCGTAGAAATCCATCTGACGTTGGAAAGCCTCAGAGAATCGGAAGAATTTTGAGCATTCGTCGAAAATAAAAAAAACGTAAAGCAACAGATAGTCAATAAAAAACGGGTCATAATTTTTTAGATAGTTGGGCAACGATTTAATAAATATGAATATAACGAAAAAGTCTCCTCAGAAATAATTTTCAAGGAACCTTTTAAGAAACCGTATTTTTGTTCTCGGATTTATTTACACGGCTTATTAAAATCCGAAATCAAAAATCTTAGATAAATTTATTCCACCGTAACCGACTTCGCCAAATTCCTCGGTTGGTCAACATTACAACCTCGCATTACAGCAATATGATAGGATAATAATTGCAAAGGAATGGTTGCCAATAGTGGAATCAACGCTTCGTGTGCCGCAGGAATCTCAATAGTATAATCCGCCATTGTTGGAATTAATTTATCTCCTTCCGTTACGATGGCAATTACTTTTCCTTTCCGTGCCTTTACTTCCTGAATGTTTGAAACCACTTTCTCGTAAGAACTATCTTTGGTGGCAATGAAAACAACGGGCATTTCTTCATCAATCAACGCAATTGGACCATGTTTCATTTCTGCCGCAGGATAGCCTTCGGCATGGATGTAAGAAATTTCTTTCAATTTCAACGCACCTTCCAAAGCTACTGGAAAGTTATATCCACGACCCAAATAAATGAAATTACGAGCTTCTTTAAATTGTTCGGCAATCACTTTTATCCTATCATCCATTAATAATACTTTCTCTATTTTTGAAGGAATACGTTCTAATTCAAACAATAATCTTCTGAAAGTATCTTCGTGGAGCGTTCCTTTTTTACGAGCAACCGCAATGGCCATCATGGCTAAAACTGTCACTTGAGCCGTGAAAGCCTTGGTTGAAGCTACGCCAATTTCTGGCCCAGCGTGGGTATATGCTCCTGCGTGTGAGGCTCTTGGAATAGACGAACCTACCACATTACAAACCCCAATAATCGTTGCTCCCTTCGATTTTGCCAACTCAATTGCCGCCAAAGTATCCGCAGTTTCACCCGATTGAGAAATAGCAATCAAGAAATCTCCTTCCTTAATAATTGGGTTACGATAACGGAATTCGGAAGCATATTCAACCTCAACGTTAATTCTGGCTAATTCTTCAAAAATATATTCAGCCACTAAACCTGCATGCCAAGATGTTCCGCAAGCCACGATAACAATCCGTTTTGCTTTGGCTAATTTATCAATATAATCACGCAAACCTCCCAAAACCAAATGACCATTATCGGCACTTACTCTCCCACGCATACAATCCG
>JBBAKZ010000519.1:0-2008 GCA_040403275.1 Arcicella sp.
ATTCAACTACGTATAAATCTGTTCCGCCAAAACCTCCTGGCATATCCGACACGAAATACATCAATTTATCGTCTTTTGTTAAGGAAGGATGTCCCGTTGAATATTCGTTAGAATTGAAAGGAACTTCTTTAATATTATTCCACTGTGCAGTACCTTTATCATCACCAACGTAAATTTTCAACTTATTAATTCTATCCGACGAAGTTTTGAATTGACCATTGTTGAAGTTATTACGAGTAAAAATAACTTTCTTCCCATCACTCGTGAATGTCATCGGACCCTCGTGGTATTTGGAGTTCAATGTTTTACTAAATTTCTGTGTTTTTGTGGCTGGGTTTTCGGTATAGTCATATCCTTGGTAGATATTTGTTCCGCCAAAAGTTCCCACTGTTTTGGAATCATTGGCCGTAGGAGAAGTATATTCATCCGAACCTACATTACTTTCCGTAATTCTTGATTTAGATTTATTCGCACCCGCACCACCTAATCCTGCGGCGGAGGCGGTTAATTGGCTCTCATCAGCTAAATAATATATATCCAAAAAACGAGAATTATCCCAAGAAAAAATACGTTTTAAACCCGTGCCTTCGGTACGTCCTGAATTGAAAACCAAACCATTTTTGTAATACATTGGACTGAAATCAGCCTTATCAGAATTTATAGAAAGATAATCCACTTTATAGCAAGCGGCATTTTTGTTCAATGTCTCAACATTTTTATACAGTTTTTGGAAACCACCACTTCTTTTGTCAGCAGATGCTACTTTTGCATATTTTTCGTAGGCATCTTGTGAGTCTCTATACTTTCCGTTTGAAGCTAACGCTTGAGCGTAGTATAAATACACTTTTGAGGCATCACCCGAAAGCGGAGAGCCTCCGCTGATTAATTCTCTGTAAACTCGCTCAGAGTTTTGAGAATCATGAATTTGACGATAGGCGTAAGCCAATTTCATACGAGCTGACTGTTTCTCTGAATCGGAAAGTTTTCCTTTCAAAACTTGCTCAAACATTTCGGCGGCGTTGAGGTAGCTCATTTTGTTAAACTCATCCGCTGCATCTTTCAAAGATTGAGAGAAAGTCTTTGCAACTACCAGCAATGCTAATAGAACTATTAGTCCAGTTTTCTTCAAATTAATCGTCATTTTAAGAAATTTTTACTACATTATTAAGGCAGTGGTTATTTTATTAGACAATAGATTTTATCGTATAGATGTTAAAAATTAGAATATTAACCGCATCTTAGAGAATTAAACCCTATTTTGATTATTTATCTATTCTCTAAAATCTAACCTATATAATCTACCTTAAAAGTATCTTGGTGTAAGAATTTTAGCTTTACGGTATCCAAATTCATAGCGAAGCATTACTTCGTGCGTTCCGTTTTGATAACTTTGAAGATTATTCAGGGTAAAATCATACGCATATCCTAAACGGAATTGATCAGTAGCTTGGATTTCTAACATGCCAATTACTGCGTCTCCATTCAAATTACCAAATGGTGATTTAAAATTTTTGTTATTTGTTCTCCATGAACCGCCAATCGCAATACGGTCTTTAATCCAAAGGTTTAAGTTCAAATCAATTGCAGCTGCCTCACGAGTTGCTTTGACTAAGAATGATGGTTTTAAGGCTAACGAACGTCCTAAACCGATTACAAAACCTGCCATCAAAAAATAATGACGGTCTTGACGGGCAGAACTAGCATTTGTATCGGCAGTTCCCGATACATCTTTAAAACGGTTTTGAATTAAAGTTGGAGCCGATAATCCAATATACCCACGGTCATTGCTCAAGTATAATCCTACGCCAACATTTGGAAGCCATTTACTAATATTTCCGGAGAAAGCAGGGTCAGTATCAGTTCTTGATAAAGTCCTTTGAACGCCCAACAAATCCCCAGAGAGGTTAGTAATACCTCCTTGAACACCCATTGATAAGGTAGTATTTTGGGATACTTTTACACGATAAGCATACGAAAGTGCCATACCCGTGTTTTTAAAAACACCGAT
>JBBAKZ010000520.1:0-1998 GCA_040403275.1 Arcicella sp.
AGGATTTTAAAATTGCTTGTGGGCTATCAACTAAAAACCATACTTTTCATCCAAGCAATTATTATGAATTAGTCGATTCTCCTTTACTTGCCAGTCCGTATTTGCAACATCAAACTTATCAAGTTGGCGAGGTTGATTTTTATGTTTGGTTTTTGGGCAATTACACGCCCAATTGGCCGAAATTACTCCCTGACTTTCAAGCCTTTACGGAGAAACAAATTGAAGTAATGGGTGATTTTCCAGAAAAGGATTATCATTTCATCAACTGGATTCTGCCAACTTCTTTTTATCATGGTGTAGAACATCGGAACTCAACTATGATTGTTTTAGGACCAGATTACGAGGGCGATGGATTGTATAATGACCTTTTGGGCGTTTCTTCGCACGAATTGTACCATGCCTGGAATATCTGTAAAATTCGTCCCGTTGAGATGATGCCTTATGATTTTACGAAGGAAAACTACTTTCCAACGGGTTTTGTGGCGGAAGGCGTTACGACTTATTACGGAGATTTATTTTTGGTTCAGTCAGGTGTTTTTACGCAAGAACAATATTTAAAGGAATTAGAAACCGTCTTGAAACGTCATTTTGAGGAAGATGGTAAGGCATTTCAGTCTTTGGTAGAATCTTCTTTTGATTTATGGTTAGACGGTTATGTGCAAGCCATTCCGCACCGCAGAGTTTCAATTTATCAGAAAGGAGCGGTTGTTGCGTTGATTTTGGATTTAATGATTCGTTTGCGTTTTGGACATCAAAAATCCTTAGAAACCGTTATGCAAATTTTGTGCGAACGTTTCGGAAAGACGGGTATAGGTTATTCACTAGAAGATTATCAGCGAGTTTGTGAAGAAGTTTACGGGCGTTCATTGACAAGCTATTTTAAAGACTGTATCTACGGAAATATGCCACTCGAAAATATGGTTAATGAAATATTGGATGCTTTTGGTTTGCAAATGCAGGGGAATGAAGAAGGAAAGATTCATTTGGAAATAATGGAAGCGGATAATGAGAATCTGAAATTGTGGTTAAATTTGTAAAAATAAATTCAAAACCATAATGGCAAGAGACCTAATCCACAATATTGTAAAAAATGCACTCATCAATGACGGTTGGAAAATAACTCACGACCCTTATCCTGTAAAAGTGGGAGGTTTTGAAATGGAGATAGATTTAGGGGCTGAAAATTTGGTAGCTGCCGAAAGAGAAGGGGAGAAAATAGCAATTGAAGTAAAGACATTTGCAGGTCTTTCAAAAGTGTATGATTTTCACTTAGCCGTAGGACAATTTATTGATTATCGCATTGCCTTGAAAAGCAAAGAACCCGAAAGAATCTTGTATGTGGGCGTAACAGATAACGTGTATAATGAGATTTTGGAACTTCCTTTTCCTCAGATGGTTATCAAAGAAATAAACATGAAAATTATTGTTGTTAATCCAGAATTAAACACTGTTATAAAATGGATAAATTAGAAAATTACCGTAATATTATCATAAATATTTTAGAAAAATACGCTAAAATAACGCCTGTGAATCTTCCTGACGTAGAAAATGAGATGATTATAGATACTGTGAGAGATAGTTATCAATTAGTGCGTGTTGGTTTTGAAAACCGAAGCAGAATACATTACTGCGTTTTTCATTTTGATATACGAAACGATAAAATTTGGGTACAACATGACATTACGGATATACCCGTAGCTCAATTATTATTAGATGCTGGCGTTCCGAAAGAAGACCTTGTTTTGGGTTTTCATGCACCTTATATGAGGGAAATATCGGGATTTGCTTTGGCGTAAATTACTTTCGTCTGAACTTGGATTCATGGTATTGATGGATTTTTTGGATTCTAATTCGGAAATAATCCAAAAAATCCACTAATCTGACGAATCCAAATTCAGACAATTTAAACAAGAAATAAAACGGAAATAAGCCTACAAAATCTCAATATTTCATCTCAAAAAAGAGAGAGTATTTTGGGGGCTATGATGGAGTAAAAGG
>JBBAKZ010000521.1:0-1988 GCA_040403275.1 Arcicella sp.
TTGCCCAGTTGTTGCCCAAATAAATATGCAACCTCTGAAACCCTTTATTAATAGGACTTTACATTTTAGCTTAACAATTTGTATTGGAAAGTAATAAACCATAGTAAAAGAGTACAAAATCCTTGTAAATCGCCGTAAAAGGCATTTATAAGGATTTTGTTTTTTTATAGCCTTGGTTTACATCGTTTTATTCTAGGGATTTTAGGGGTTTATTTCTGATTTATTTGTACTTCGATAGAACTTAGACATGTTAAAGATTTCATTAGCGGAAATGATGATTCAAAAAGTTACGTAATAAACCTTCGATATAATATTTCATGCTTTGATAATCTCTTAGATTCTATGATTACACCCGCATAATTATTAAGGCTAATGGTAAGTTTTCTCTGCATTCTATCAATTATCTTTGCCATATGGATTTAGAAAAAATTACCTCAGATGTAGCAAGATTATCCCGTCAAACGGGTGAATTTGTGCGAAAAGCGGCCGCAGAATTTAATCGTGATAGTATTGAGTATAAAGGACTCAATGATATGGTTTCTTACGTAGATAAAGAAACCGAACAACGATTGGTGGATGGCTTGCATAAAATTCTTCCCGAAGCTGGATTTATTGCCGAAGAAGGAACCGGGCAAAAGACTGATAATCAGGAATTTGCATGGATAATTGACCCAGTAGATGGTACCACCAATTACATGCACGGATTGCCAGTTTTTGCCATTTCAATTGCACTCATACAAAATGACAAAATTGTTTCTGGCGTAGTTTACGAAATTAATCGGGATGAATGTTTTACCGCTTGGTTGGGTGGTGGCGCATTTTTGAACGAGAAATCAATCAAAGTTTCATCGGCTAAATATTTAAAAGATAGCCTTATCGCCACTGGTTTTCCTTACTACGATTTTGGAATGATGGAAAACTATTTGAATATTTTAAAGGAACTGATGCAAAAATCACACGGACTTAGGCGTTTGGGAGCGGCTTCCGTTGATTTAGTTTATGTAGCTTGTGGTCGTTTTGAAGGCTTTTTTGAATATAATTTAAAACCTTGGGACGTGGCGGCAGGTACATTAATTGTGCAGGAAGCAGGAGGGATGGTTAAGGATTTTAAAGGAGGAGATGATTTTGTATTTGGGCGTGAACTAATTGCGGGTTGCGGTATGTTTTCAGAATTAGAGGAAGTAATTTCTCGAAATTGGAAGACTATGTAACACGATTTTTTTGAATCTTAAAATTATGGAAAATTTATTTATTGGTTTAATTTTTTTAGTGGCTATTATTTATTTAGGAAATCTTGTTTTTCAAAATTTTAATCCTAAAAATAAAGCAGGTTGTGCCAAAGGTTGTGGGTCGTGCGGAGCCATTGATTTTGATAAAATTGCCTCCAAGATGGAACCACAAATGGATATTCAAAAATAATAGTTACCTCATAAAAAAGCCTTTCAGAAGTGATTCTGAAAGGCTTTTTACGTCTATTCAATACTATTCTTTTTTCTTTTCTACTTGCGAAACTTTTACACCATTGGAGGGAGTATTAACAATGAAGTCTGTCAAAATACGCTCAGTTTCTTTTAAAAACGTATCTTTTTCATGCTTCTCTTTCAATGCCTTTATTTTTGCAATGGCGATACTCGTTGAATCAGTGGCAGGTTTTTCTTTCGTCTTATCTTTTGCCGCACCCGTAACTTTATCAACTCCCGTAAGGTCTTCTGGTTCACCTTGTTTTAACTCGTTTCCTGCCAATTCATCCGCAGGGTCAACGATATTTTTTTTCTTCTGGTCTTCAATTTCTTTACGACGTTTATCTTCTTGTAATGAAACCGATTTTTTCTCTTTTGCTTTTTTATAATTTTCAATTTCAGTCAAAAGTTTCTTTAAATCTGTTTCAGTTTTCAAACGACCCAGCGATTTTCCTTTCAAATAGGCTACTTCCTTTTCGGTAATATTATTTGAAGGCGTATATTTTGTGGCCGCAATCATATCCCAAG
>JBBAKZ010000522.1:0-1980 GCA_040403275.1 Arcicella sp.
AAATAAAAAAGTAAAAATTACCCTTAATATTTTTCGATAACAAAAAATGCCACCTCAAAAATTGAAGTGGCATTTTTATATCTACTCAAAGGATCTACCCTAAATAGGTCTTTAATGCTTTACTTCTAGAAGTATGACGCAAACGACGAATTGCTTTTTCTTTTATCTGACGTACTCGTTCACGAGTAAGATTAAATTTCTCGCCAATCTCTTCTAAAGTCATCGCATGTTCTCCGTTTAATCCAAAATACAAAGTAACCACATCCGCTTCCCGTTGCGTTAACGTTGACAAGGCTCTTTGGACTTCACGACGAAGTGAATCATTAATTAATCCTGAATCAGGCTTATCTTCTCCGTCATTTTCTAAAACGTCCAACAAAGAGTTTTCTTCTCCTTGAACAAACGGTGCATCCATTGAGACATGTCGACCAGAGATTTTTAATGTATCAACCACTTCTCCAGTAGAAATTTCCAGGACCTCCGCTAATTCCTCCGGTGTTGGTTCACGTTCAAATTTTTGTTCTAATTCCGAAAACGTTTTCGAGATTTTGTTCAATGAACCAACACGATTCAAAGGCAAACGTACGATACGAGATTGTTCAGCTAAAGCTTGTAAAATTGATTGACGAATCCACCAAACTGCGTAAGAAATAAATTTAAAACCACGAGTTTCATCAAAACGCTGAGCCGCTTTGATAAGTCCAAGGTTTCCTTCATTAATAAGGTCACCTAAGCTTAGTCCTTGATTTTGGTATTGTTTCGCTACGGAAACCACAAAACGAAGATTCGCTTTTGTAAGCCTCTCCAAAGAAAGTTGGTCACCGTCACGGATTTTTTGAGCTAAAATAACTTCCTCCTCTGGTGTCAATAAGTCCACCTTGCCGATTTCTTGAAGGTACTTATCAAGGGATTGACTTTCTCTGTTAGTAATCTGTTTACTAATTTTTAGCTGTCTCATATTTTTTTACATGGTTAACAAACCGATATATTTAATTAAATGTGATTGTAATAGAATTGAAGAAATTTAGCGTCAAAAAGGAAACTAAACCAAACAATTTGATAAGTACAAAAGGTACAAATAATAATTGCTTGGCATAAAGTAACGTTAATAAATCATTTGTATAATTTATTAACGTTATTTTTCAAAGATTTGTTCTATTTCGTTTCGGGCTTAGGCAAAAGTGCCTTTCTTGATAAACGGAATTTTCCAGTTTTCTTATCAACTTCAATCAATTTCACTTTCACTTGCTCACCGATTTGAAGAACCCCTTCAACCGTTTCTAAACGCTCCCATTTGATTTCTGAGATATGCAAAAGACCGTCTTTACCAGGTAGGAATTCAACAAAAGCACCAAATGGCATAATTGATTTAACAACGCCATCATAGATTTCGCCTTCTTCTGGGATCATTACGATGCCTTTAACCATTGAAACAGCTTTGTCCATTGACTCTTTATTAGCCGAGAAAATAGAAACATAACCACCATCTGGTTTTTCCTCAATCGTAACGGTTGCACCTGATTGTTTTTGAATATCTTGAACAACTTTTCCACCAGGTCCAATTACGGCTCCGATTTGCTCTTTCATAATCTTGATAACAACCGCCCGTGGGGTTTGAGGTTTCAAGTCGGCTCTTGGCGAAGAAATTGCTTCCTTCATTTTCCCCAAAATATGTAATCTACCTTGTTTTGCTTGATTCAACGCTTCAACCAAAACATCGTAAGAAAGACCGTCAACCTTAATATCCATTTGACAAGCCGTAATTCCTTTTTCAGTGCCTGTTACCTTAAAGTCCATATCTCCTAAATGATCTTCATCACCTAAAATATCAGAAAGAACGGCATATTTACCCGTTTTTGGGTCAGAAATCAACCCCATGGCAATGCCAGAAACTGGGGCGGTAATTTTGATACCTGCATCCATCAACGCTAGCGTTCCAGCACAAACGGTTGCCATTGAGGAAGAACCATTCGATTCAAG
>JBBAKZ010000523.1:0-1970 GCA_040403275.1 Arcicella sp.
CTTAACCCCACACCCCACCAACCCCAAAGAAATGATAGAATTACCAGTAATAACGCCAACTGCGACCAGGCATAACAAAAAGCCCGATTGGCTTCGGGTGAAATTACCCATCGGACACGAGTACGCCCGTGTGAGGAATATTGTTCAAGAAAATAAATTGCATACCATCTGTCAATCAGGCAATTGCCCCAATATGGGAGAATGTTGGGGAGCAGGAACGGCAACCTTTATGATTTTGGGAAATATTTGTACCCGCTCATGTACGTTCTGTGCCGTGGCAACGGGTCGCCCGAACGAATATGATGAGGACGAACCTCGCCGTGTGGCGGAGGCAATCAAATTGATGGGTGTAAAACACGCTGTGTTGACTTCCGTAAATCGGGATGAATTGAAAGATAAAGGGGCCGAAATTTGGTATCAAACCGTTGTACAAGTGAAAGAATTATCGCCTACAACAACGATTGAGACCCTTATTCCTGATACAAAAGGGAATTGGGATGCGCTGATGAGGATGATTGAAGGCGGTCAAGAAGTAGTTTCGCATAACATGGAAACAGTTGAACGTTTATACCGAAATGTACGTCCACAAGCCAGATATGCCCGTAGTTTAGAACAAACAAAACGTACAAAAGAGTACGGGAAACGCACAAAATCGGGTATTATGCTGGGTTTGGGCGAAACGCAAGACGAAGTTTTCAAAGCAATGGACGATTTAATCGAAAATGGTTTAGATGTGTTGACGTTGGGACAATACCTACAACCAACCAAAATGCACCACGAAGTTATCGAATGGATTCATCCGGATACTTTTGCGATGTATAAAGAAGAAGGTTTAAAACGTGGTTTGAATTATGTAGAATCTGGCGCTTTGGTGAGAAGTAGTTATCACGCCGAAAAGCATATATAAGCGTATTAATCAACTTTCCGAAAGTTTTACCACTTTCTGGAAGTTTTGCCATAAAATTTTACTAATTTAGAAATCCCGTAAGATTCAAAACTTACGGGATTTCTATTTGTTATCA
This sequence comes from Arcicella sp., assembly GCA_040403275.1. Classification (GTDB taxonomy): domain Bacteria; phylum Bacteroidota; class Bacteroidia; order Cytophagales; family Spirosomataceae; genus Arcicella. Next base: position 1,023 of record JBBAKZ010000523.1, read on the forward strand.
TTTGTAAAGTAAACAATTAACATGTCCTTCAAAAACAATCAAAATCCTTCAAACACCTACAATTATATCATCGCAGGTGGCGGCATGGCGGGACTTTCACTGGCATTTTACCTCAATCAAAGTACTTTACGAGATAAATCTATCCTCATTATTGACCGTGATGAGAAAAATACCAACGACCATACTTGGTGTTTTTGGGAAAAAGGAAGATCGCCTTTTGAAGAGATTATTTTTAAACAATGGAAAGGTGTTTGGTTTCACGGAACGGATAATTTTTCGCAATTCCTTGATTTACAGGATTATAATTACAAAATGATTCGTGCGATTGATTTTTATGAATATATTTTTGGCATCCTAAAACAGAATTCAAATATTACCTTTTTAAAAGCAGATATTTTGGAAGTAACCGAAACGGTGAAAACAGATCAAGGCGATTTCTATGCTTCTGAATTTGTATTTGATAGTTGTTTTCGGTCAAATTATGATAATCCCAAATATCACAATATGCTCCAACATTTTAAAGGTTGGGTGATTGAAACCACCAAACCCGTCTTTAAAGTAAATGAACCAACGCTTTTTGATTTCAGAACGGAACAAAAAAATGAACTTCGATTTGTGTATGTTTTGCCTTACACAGAAACAAAGGCATTAATTGAATTTACCATTTTTTCTGATAATCTTATTACCGATGCGGAATACGAATTTTATCTAAAAAAATACATCGAGGAAACCATAAAAGTAGGTGGATATCAGATAAAAACGGAGGAATATAGCATTTCGGAAACTGAATTCGGTATCGTACCAATGTCGGATGAGCCACACGAAATTTCACCTATGCCCAAGGTTATACGTATTGGTACCTCGGGCGGATACGTAAAAGCTTCTACCGGATACAGTTTTCAAAGAAGTCAGCGATTTTTGCAGAAATTAGTGAAGTCCCTACAAAAC
>JBBAKZ010000524.1:0-1959 GCA_040403275.1 Arcicella sp.
TCGCCTTCGCAACAGTCATTTCGATGGTTGCTATTTCGAGTTGTAAAACTATTCAACAACCACAAGTCGTTACGCAAACGAAGGAAATAGCGGTTGAAGAAACTCAAATTCCTTCTGACCAAGGAATTACCTTTTTTGAAGGCAATTTACAAGCGGGTTTAGAAAAAGCAAAGTCTGAGAATAAATTACTTTTTGTGGATTGCTACACAACTTGGTGTGGACCCTGTAAAATACTGAAACAATATACTTTCAAAGATGCTATTTTGGGCGATTATATGAAAGATAATTATATTGCTTTAGCGATTGACATGGAAACTACCGAGGGACAAATTTTAGCAAAAAAATACGGAATTGAGGCTTATCCAACCGTGTTATTTTTGGATAAATACGGCCGAGTTCTCAATCATCAAGTTGGAGGAATTGGGGCAGAAGCCCTTCTAGCAAAAGCCGAACAAACCGTTCGTAAAAAGATGTAGTATTCAGTAAATAACCTAACCATTGATTAGCCCCTGCCCATTGCAAGGGCTTTTTTTAGGCAATAATTCGTCAGAATTGCTAATTTAAGAACTGAATAATCCTTAAAATTAACGAATCTACTTTCTTCATTCCTTCCCAATCCCATTTTTATTGTAACTTTGTGCCATAGCAATCATTCACTCATAAGATTACATGAAAATATCCTTAAATTGGCTTAAACAATTTGTAGAAATAACCGAATCCGCTCAGGAATTAGACGAACTCCTGACGGGTACGGGTTTAGAAGTAGAATCAATCGAACGCCACGAAGCGATTTTGGGTGGCTTACAAGGTTTTGTCGTGGGCGAAGTGCTTACTTGCGAACGTTTTGAAGTAAAAGAAAAACAACTAAGTTTAACCACGGTGGACATCGGTACGGGAACGCCTTCGCAAGTAATTTGCGGTGCGTCAAACGTAGCAGCGGGACAAAAAGTTATTGTAGCAACCGTTGGAACAACTCTTTACGACCACGCCAAAGGCGAACCAATTTTTCAGATTACGAGCAAAAAAACCTACGGACATTTATCGGAAGGAATGATTTGTGCGGAAGATGAATTGGGTATCGGAACCTCACACGAGGGTATTTTAGTTTTAGATACCACCCTTCCCAACGGAACAGCAGCGGCGCAATATTTCAATTTAGAGGCGGATTTATTAATCGAAATCGGACTGACTCCCAACCGTGCTGATGCGGCTTCGCATTGGGGCGCGGCTCGTGATGTAAAAGCCAAAACTGGGCGTGAAATTACCTTGCCTTCGATTGAAAATTTCAAAGTAGAAAACACTCATTTCCCAATTGAGTTAATAGTTGAAAACCCAATGGATTGTCCCCGTTTTTGTGGGGTAACAATTGATGGTATTGAAGTAAAAGAATCTCCAGAATGGCTTCGTAAATCATTGGAAACCATTGGATTACGTTCAATTAATAACATCGTTGATATTACTAATTTCATTTGTCATGGACTTGGACAACCAATGCACGCTTATGATTGGCACGCCATTAAAGGGCAGAAAATTGTCGTAAAAACGCTTCCCGCAGGAACAAAATTTACGACTTTGGATGAAGTAGAACGCACGTTGAGCGAAACCGATTTAATGATTTGTGATACGGAAGAAGCCCTTGGAATTGCGGGTATTTTTGGCGGAATGAAATCGGGAATTAAGCCAGAAACCAATCGTGTTTATTTAGAAGTTGCCTATTTCGATCCTGCTTCGGTGCGTAAAACGGCTCAACGTCATGGCTTGAAAACGGATGCTTCTTTCCGTTTTGAACGTGGAACCGACCCAAATGCCAAATTATTTGCCTTAAAATATGCCGCTTTATTGATTCAACAATTGGCGGGTGGTGTAGTTTCTTCGGAAATTACGGATTTTTATCCAACGCCAATCGAAGATTTTAAAGTTCAGGTTTCCTACAAAAATGTTGACCGTTTGATTGGTAAA
>JBBAKZ010000525.1:0-1958 GCA_040403275.1 Arcicella sp.
CTTATTTCTTTGATCATCGGGGCGTACTTTCCATGGCAATAACGGCCTTTGCTTCGTGGGTGGGCGTAAACATTGCGCCAATTACGATTTTGGAAAAAAATGATTTTTCGGCACCCAATTTTCTATTTACCGCCATCTTTTTGGGTTTGGGTTTGTCGGTTGTGGGTCTGATTTCGGAATACAAAAATTTTAAAAAACATTTCTCGTTTACCTACCTTTTATTGGGTAGTAATTTGACCTTAATTGCGACTTTGACTGGAATGTTTAGTCACGGAAATTGGTTTATCTATGCCATCATCACGTTGGTTTTATGCCTAGGATTATTTTTCTACGCTCGCAAAACCCAATCATACATTTTTCTTTTGATGGGAACAGTTTACGCATACACTGCTTTGACGTATCTGTTTTTCAAATTTGCAGAAGCCGTTGATAAGGGATTTATGTACAGGTTTGCGATGTACTATTTCTTGCTCTCAGGCGTGGGCGTTATTGTGTTTTTGATGAAAATCAAGAAGATTCTTAGGATAAATTAGGTTGTAGGTATGAGGTTGTGGGTATGAATTATAAGGTGGTAACGACACATGCCTTTAACCTTATAACTCATACTTATGACTAAGTTAGAGTTGATAAAAAACCCTTTTTACTCGTTGGCTCACACTTGTGAGAATTTCGTAGGCAATTGTATCAATTTTATAAGCTAACTCAATCATTTTGAGGTCGTTACCAAAAATTATCACTTCGTCTCCTTCTTGTACGTGCGGTACCTCCGTGATGTCCACCATCGTCATATCCATACAAACATTGCCCACTACTTTGCAGCGATGCCCGTGAATTAATACTTCGCCCACGCCTCGACTAAATCGGCGGTCGTATCCGTCGGCGTAGCCAATGGCAATGGTGGCGGTTTTCGTGTCTTTTGTCAATTCTCCTTTTCTTCCGTAACCGACTGTATCTGAAGATTTTATGTTTTTAATTTGAGAAATAACCGTCTTCAAAGTCCCAACTGTCATGAGGTTTTCTTGGTCTTCGGGTTTTGTCGCCAAACCGTACAAACCAACGCCCAAACGTACCATATCCAAGCGTGCTTCGGGGAATCGAGCAATGCCTGCGGAGTTGGCCAGGTGTCGAGAAGGAGTGTAGCCAATGGCCTCTGAAATATGCTTTGCCATCTCAGTAAATTCTGAAACTTGATGGAGCGTAAAATCGTCAAATTTCTCTTCATCTGCGGCCACCAAATGACTAAAAATAGTAGAAACCCAAAGATTGGGATTTGATTGAATGGTTTCGATTAAGTCTGATAATTGGTATTTCTCAAAACCTAAACGGTGCATTCCCGTATCTAATTTTATGTGAATTTTAGCACTAATGTTTTGATTATCAATGTATGCTGAAAATTGTTTTAAGATTCGTGGAGAATAAATTTCTGGTTCGAGAGAATAGGTAATTAATTGCTCAAAATCATTTTCAGTCGGATTCATCACCATGATTGGCAAATAAATACCATTTTGTCGTAAGCTCACACCCTCGTCCGTATAGGCAACGGCCAAGTAATCTACGCCATGAAATTGGAGTAGATTCGCCACTTCCGTACTGCCCGAACCGTAGGCAAAAGCCTTGACCATCACCATGATTTTGGTTTGTTGTCCCACTTTATCACGGAAATAATTGAGGTTGTTGGTAACGGCATCCAAGTTGATTTCTAAAACAGTTCCGTGCGTTTTTTGAACCAAACGATTCACGATAGATTCAAACCCAAAACGTCTTGCCCCTTTCACTAAAACCACACTTTCATGGAGGTCTTTCAAGGTTTGACTATCCAAAAAATCAACGGTATTTCTGAAAAATTGGACGTTGTTATCCTTATGTTGGAATAAATTTCTGTTTCGGGTTATTACTTCACCAATTCCGATAAATTGGTACAAATTTCGATGTTTTATCAGGTGAGCAATTTGTCCGTA
>JBBAKZ010000526.1:0-1957 GCA_040403275.1 Arcicella sp.
GAATGATTTTTACTTGGATACAACTGACGCTGAAGGTTTTATTGAAGCCTTGGAAGAACTTTGTGCTGAATACACCACTTCTGAAGATGATTATGATTTTACGATAGCTGGCGAGGAAGAAGAGGAAGAGGAAGAAGAGGAGGAAGATGAGGAAGAGGAAGAGGAAGAGGAGGAAGAAGAGGAATAAAAGAAAGCATCCAAAAGATAAGAATAATTCATTAATCACTAAATGGGATAGTTGATTGCGTGAACGGTATTTTTGTTCATAAAACAATCATTAACTTTGTCTAGTATTCGAACAAAAGCTGCCTAGATTATAGAAAAATTGGAACCCAATGTTTTCAAGTGAACTAACTAATTCAGGCGGTTGAAATAAAAAAATCATGAAAAAAATATTTTACGCTATCGTAGCAACATTATTAGTAAATTTCGGGGCAGATGCTCAAGCAATTAAAACTCCCGCTCCAAGTACAACCCAAACCATCAAGCAAGATTTTGCTTTGTCTTCCATTGAAATCGTTTATTCACGTCCAAACATGAAAGGACGGGTCGTTTTTGGGGATTTAGCTCCTTTGGGTAAATTATGGAGAACAGGAGCCAATGCAGCCACTAAAGTTACTTTTGGTGAGGATGTAAAAGTTGGTGGAGTTGCAGTAAAAGCAGGTGCTTATGTTCTTTATACCGTACCAAACAAGGATGAATGGGAAGTTATTTTGAACAAAGGATTGAATAATTGGGGTGTTGATGGCTATAAATCTGAAGAAGATGTAGCAAAATTCAAAGTGAAACCAATGACGTTGCCTATGAACGTGGAGACGTTCACGATGCAAATTACTGACGTGATGCCTGCCAGCGCAAATATTCAAATTATGTGGGAAAAAACAGCCGTTTCTTTTCCAGTTACGGCTGATATAGATTCAAAAATTGCCAAGTCGATTGATAATGCTATGAACATTGATAATCGTCCCTATTTTCAGGCGGCTTCTTATTATTTTGAAACAGGAAAAGATTTGACAAAAGCACTCGCATGGGCTGAAAAAGCCATCGAAACTAACCCAAAAGCATTCTGGATTTTGCACTTAAAAGCAAAAATTCAAGCAAAATTGGGTGATAAAGTTTCTGCAATTAAGACGGCCAATGAAGCTATCGTATCTGCAAAAGAAGCCAAAAACGATGATTATGTGGTTTTAAATGAGAAATTGATTGCTTCTTTAAAATAGTTATTGGTTGCTGCTTATTAGTTACTGGTTTAGGATTTTGCCAATATTTTCAACAACCAATAACTAATAATCAGTAACGAATGCCAAATTTGCATTTTCCAGAAATTACCCTCAACTTTGTAATATAAGTTTAATATGCGCTTCAAAGCATAATTGCAACGAATTTAAAACAAGTTTTCTGCTAAATTTTTCCTCTCGGTTTCCTCAAAATCCTATCATTGGTATTGTCCTCCGAAGGGCAATTTAATTTTCAAATTCATTTTATTGGTTAATTCTTTCGTGTAAAACATTATTTGTATTTTTAGTTAATACATTTGTGTATTCGTTTTTAGTTATTGGTTATTTGTAATCAGTAATTAGGATAAGCAATTAATCATATCCTGAAATCTATCAACCAGTTACCAATAACCAGTCTATGTCAATTCAACCTAAAATAAACATAAATCTCGAAGAGATAAACACCAAAAAGCTACGTCTTGAAAACATCAAGATTGAATTAAAACGTGAATTTATTGGAATCGACTATATCATTGAAGAATTAGTAGATTACATACAAATTTGGTATTTAATGCCAGAAATATTAACCCGTCCTATCATTGTCAATTTGTGGGGAATGACGGGCGTAGGAAAGACAGATTTAATCAGAAAGTTAGTTTCAAAATTAGAATACCAAGACCGTTTTGTGGAGGTTTAGCTCTCGAACGGCGAAGGTACGTGGAACAGCAATGTATCCTCAA
>JBBAKZ010000527.1:0-892 GCA_040403275.1 Arcicella sp.
TGGAAAATGTTTCTGGTTACGAGTATATGCCGTTCCCGAAGGTTCAAAAGTTGCCAAAGGTCGTCCAGTACAAAATTTAATGAACATCGAAAGTAACGATTCAATCAGAGCCGTTATTAATGTGAAGTCATTAACTGACCCAGATTACATCAATAATAACTTTATTGTGATGTGTACTGAAGACGGAACGATTAAGAAAACAACCTTGGAAGCATATTCACGTCCATGTCAAAATGGAATTATTGCCATTACGATTCGTGAAAATGACCGGTTATTGGATGTTTCGTTAACAAATGGTAATAATCACATAATTATTGCTACTAATACAGGTCGTTCAGTACGTTTTGAAGAATCACGTGTCCGCCCAATGGGTCGTTCAGCTGCCGGGGTAAAAGGTATTTGGCTCGATGATGAAAAATTGATGGAAAAAGCCATCGGAATGGTTTGTATCGAAGATCCAGAAACGCAACAATTATTAGTTGTGTCAGAGAAAGGATTCGGTAAACGTTCGGATGTGGAAGATTACCGATTAACCAACCGTGGTGGAAAAGGTGTGAAAGCGCTGAATATTACCGAAAAAACGGGTAACTTGGTGGCAATCAAGGAAGTAACGGATAGTAATGACCTAATGATTATTACAAAATCGGGTATTTTAATTCGTATGGCAGTTGCCGATCTTCGTGTCATGGGACGGAATACGCAAGGAGTTAAGTTAATTCGTTTAAAGAATGAATCAGACGAAATTTCTTCGGTTACGAAAATTGTAAAAGAACCAGAAGAAGAGGTAATTTTAGATGCCGAAGTCCTTGGAAATGATGAAGTTATCAGTGAAACTAATGGAATAGTTACAGATTCAGCGTCAGAAAATACGACAGAATCAACAGGGGAGGAG
>JBBAKZ010000527.1:902-1947 GCA_040403275.1 Arcicella sp.
TGATGATGATAATGCTGTGGAATAATATTTTTAGAAAGTTCCTTAATTCCCCCATCGGGAGTTAGGGGGCTTTGTTAATTTTTTGTTAAGCAAGTAACTTATTGAAAAATAACTCGTTAAATTTAAAAATTATATACAAACCAAACCATTTCAAACAAGAATGAAAAAAATAACACTTGCTCTTTTTGCAATATTGACGACAGCAGGAGCAACCTTCGCACAAGTAGATAAATTGATGGTCGAAGCAAATCGTAAGGCATTGACCGAAGCTAAGAAGAAAGCTGACGAAGCAGTAATGAAAAAAGATTCGACTAAAGCAAAAACTTGGTTAACTCGTGGAGAGGCCTATTTGGACTTTGCAAATTCGAGAGATACTGTTTTAACAAAGACTGATCCAACTGCGGCCTATAAAGCCATGGCTTATTTTAAAAAAGCACTTTCAATTGATCCAGCATCACCAGCAAAAAAATATTTAACGATGGTGATGGATAAAGATGGTAAGCCAGAAATAGAAGGGCAAAAATTGTATGCCGCTTTTATGGATGCTGGAATTACAAAATATCAGGCGAAAGATTTTACGGGTGCCTTGAAAGATTTACAAACGGCAATGGGAGTTGCTCCTAAAGATACAACAGCGGCCATGTATACGGGTGTAATTGGACAAATGGCAAAAAATGATGCCGCTGCCCAAGTTGGTTATGAGAAGTTTTTAGAATTAGGTGGTAAAGACCCAGGCATGATTTACGCATTAGCCCAGATTTATAGAAGCGAGAATAAGGAAGAATTAGCGATTGGAACTATTAATAAAGGAATAGCTTTGCATCCTAATAATAAGGATTTGAAATCTGAAAAAATTAATATGTTGTTAGGATTCAAAAAGATTGACGCAGCCATTAAAGAATTAGAAGCATCAGTAGCTGGAGGTTCTAAAAATGTTCAGGAGGTAATTAATCTAGCAATTTTATATGAAAATAAAGCCAATGATTTTGAACCAGAACTTAGAGGTTACAGAGAACAATTATCAAAAGGTAATGTAGACGGATTA
>JBBAKZ010000528.1:0-1177 GCA_040403275.1 Arcicella sp.
CGAATGGTTACTTTTTTAGAGAAAAAGTGTTTTAAAGTTGTACCCATTCCACCCACAATTGCAGGGAGATAAATACGTTCGGCAAAAGTCATTTCTCCTTGTGCTAACACTTTAGTTTTATTACTTAATTTCATATTTTTACCTTTAAGCCTTGAGCTATTAGCTTTGAGCTTTTTTTAAATATATCTTTAAATAGCATGCCGTCGCTTCTATTTTATGAGGAGCAACTATTTTAAGGCTTCCAACCTCAGCTTACTAAATTATCTCAATGTGGCTAACTGTTGCTTTTTCTTGTACTGTACTTGACTATAAAATGCCGTTACAACCAACATCAATGCAACACCAGCCCAAGAAGCAGCCACTGTAATCCAGTTTGACCCCCCTTCATTAACGGTAAATAACATGGCAGCACCCGTCAACACAACATTAAACATCGAAAGTGGAATTAAGCCTGTCCAGCCCAAACCCATTAATTGGTCATAACGAAAACGTGGAAGCGTCCAACGTACCCACATAAATACGAATACGAAGAATAATGCTTTTCCGATTAATGCTCCTACACCCAAGAGTACCGCTATATTGTTGCCGAATTTTTCAAAGATAAAATTGTATCCTGGATAATCATATCCTCCAAAATATAAAGTTGCCATTACAGCGCCCGAAATGAACATATTGATGTATTCAGAAAATAAATAAAAGCCCAATTTCATCGAAGAATATTCCGTATGATAGCCGCCAATTAATTCTGTTTCGCATTCTGGTAAATCGAAAGGTGTCCGATTACATTCTGCAAAAGCACAAACAATAAAAATCACAAAACCCAATGGCTGATAAAGGATATTCCAATGGCCACCTTGCTGAACTTCAACGATATCTCTCGTTGAAAGTGAGCCAGATAGCATCAGAATGGCAATAATTGAAAGTCCCATGGCTAATTCGTAAGAAATATTTTGAGAAGCGGCACGGATGGCTCCAATTAAAGCAAATTTATTATTAGATGCCCAACCGCCAATTAACACACCATAAACGCCGAGGGACACAATTCCAAATACCCAAAGGATGCCAATATTTACATCTATTCCTTGTAAATCAAGCATCAATCCATTTCCTAAATCCAGTTTATCTCCAAAAGGCACAACCGCCGAAGTCATTAAAGCGGTGAGCATTGACAAACAAG
>JBBAKZ010000528.1:1201-1942 GCA_040403275.1 Arcicella sp.
AAAATCCCAAAAGGTCCAGCACGGTCTGGCCCAACCCGATCTTGCATAAAGGCTGCCACAACACGCTCAAAATAAGTTGAATAGGTCGCAATTAGTAAAGTAACCGCAAAAACTGCACCTACAAAAATAGCTTTCCCGATAAATAATGTTGATGTAATTTCCATATCGCTGTGAGCTAGGAGCTGTAAACGTTGAGTTTCAAAAAGCTGAAATCCCATAGCTTACCGCTGATAGCTAAAAATTAATTTAACTGTTTTTGTGGCTCTAAAAACGAACGATCACGGCTGTCGTCAATTTGTTTATATTCTTTAGCAGCTTGTTTTAATGGGAAAGCCGGAAAAATAGTGCTTGCTCCGTATTTATTCGCTGAAATTACCGATTTGCCCGCAATTTTGGTTGGACCTTCCAAAGTCCAATCAGACGTTTTTTTACGCTCAAAACGGCAAGTATTACAAATAAATTCTTTTACTTCTCCCCATTCATTTTTCCGAGCCGTTACTCGAATAACTTCGTCTCCTCTATACCAAAGCGTAACTTTTCCCGAGCATTTACCACAACTGCAACTGGCATCTTCTGGTTTCGAGAACCATACACGACTTTTGAAACGGTACGTTTTATCGGTTAAAGCGCCTACTGGACAAACATCAATCACACTCCCTGAAAAATCATTATCAATTGCTTTTTCAATGTAGGTACTAATTTCCGCATGGTCACCACGATTCATTACGCCATGAACTCTTC
>JBBAKZ010000529.1:0-746 GCA_040403275.1 Arcicella sp.
AGCACCAATACAAATCATGTTTGCCTCAGCAATACCCGTTTGGAAAAATCTTTCTGGATTTTCTTTGATAAATGCGTCCAATTTCAGAGAGCCGATTAAATCAGCACAAAGCGCTACAACATTTGGATTAGTTTGACCTAACACTTGCATTCCAGCACCGAAGCCAGAACGAGTATCTTTTTTTTCTGTAAATGTATATTTTTTCATTATATGTTTTCTTAATTCTTAATAATCCCCCATGGTCTCGGGTAATTGTGCTAAGGCTGCGGCTAATTGTTCATCATTTGGAGCAACGCCATGCCATTTGTGTGAGCCCATCATAAAATCAACTCCTGCCCCCATTTCGGTAGTCATAATAATCATGGTTGGCTTTTCGTTTCCAGAAAATGCACGAGCTTCGGCTAAAACTTTTACCACATCAGCCATGTCATTGCCATTCATTCTCATAATATTCCAACCGAAAGCGGCATATTTTGCGCCTAAATCAAGGTTGTTCATTACTGTGTCGGTTGGTCCATCAATTTGCTGACCGTTGAAGTCGATGATTGCCACCAAATTATCAACTTTATGGTGGGGTGCGTACATCGCAGCTTCCCAAACTTGACCTTCATTCTGCTCGCCGTCACCCATTAATACGAACACCATTGAGTCATCGTCGTTTAATTTCTTGGCTTGAGCAGCACCAATCGCTACCGACATTCCTTGTCCTAAAGAACCCGAAGCAATCCGAATTCCTTCAAGGTGTT
>JBBAKZ010000529.1:756-1928 GCA_040403275.1 Arcicella sp.
GGTGTTCGTGAGGAGTTGGGTGACCTTGTAACCGAGAATTTAGTTTACGAAACGTGGCTAATTCTGAAGGAGCAAAATAACCTGCACGGGCTAAAACTGAATAAAGTACGGGTGAAATATGTCCGTTTGATAAGAAAAAAAGGTCTTCACCAATGCCATCCATATCAAATGGTTTTGTACCGTCAGCATTAGATTTGAGGTTCATTTGATCGAAGTAAAGACCAACTAATAAATCGGCACAACCCAAAGAGCCTCCTGGGTGACCTGACTGACAAGCGTGTACTTGTCTGACAATGTCACGTCTAACTTGTGACGCAACGCTCTGTAATTCAGTAATTTGCATTATATATAATTAATTATTAAGAATCTTTAATTTACCCTAAAATCTGAGCTGTATGATTTTTGGTATCTACTTTTGAAATAATATCCGTGATAATACCATTTTCATCAATCAAAAAAGTCGTTCTTGCCGTACCCATATAGGTTTTGCCGTACATTGATTTTTCAACCCAAACGCCGTAAGCTTCCACCATTTGATGGTTTTCATCAGAAAGTAAAGTGAATTTTAAATCATACTTCCTAATGAACTTTTGATGGGCTTTTTCACCGTCTACGCTAACGCCAATTATTTCAAAACCTTTCGCATTCATGGCGGATAAGTTTTCATTCAAATTACAAGCTTGGGCGGTACAGCCTGGCGTATCATCTTTTGGATAAAAATACAACACTAATTTCTTTCCTGTATAGTCGGAAAGTTTAACGATGTTTCCGTTTTGATCTTTTTGTTCGAACTGGGGAGCTTTTTCGCCTCTGTTTAAGTTCATGTTTCGATTGTTTGGATTTTATTATACGTGTTGGTTGGGCTATTTTAATGCTATCAATTTTTGTTTCAAATCTTATTCGATTGCCTTGATTATCTTCTAATTCCAATCGTAAAGTGCCATAAAACTTTTGTGCTGAATCAGACTTAACGGACCATAATTTTGCTTGCTTTGCATCGTATTCGGTCAAAACAAAATTATTATTAACAAAGGCTCTGAAACTTTTTATTCCCGATAAATTATCCCCAATTCGCATCGAGAATTCATCGGGATTTTTACGAACAATTACGGCTTTTGGTGGAATTGTGTCCGTTAAAATTTCGTAATTCCCTAATCTCCTAGTGTCAAATT
>JBBAKZ010000530.1:0-1466 GCA_040403275.1 Arcicella sp.
AGGTTTGAAATTTTTTAACGTTTATGGACCCAATGAATTCCACAAAAATCGGATGGCCTCGGTAATTTGGCATACTTTTAACCAAATCAAAAAGACGGGCGGCATGAAATTATTCCGTTCACACAATCCAGAATTTAAGGATGGTGAACAAATGAGAGATTTTGTGTATGTAAAAGATGTAGTTGAAGTTTGTATGTTTTTGATGCATCACCGCAGAAATTCTGGCATTTATAATTTAGGATCGGGCAAGGCAAGAACTTTTATGGATTTGGTAAAAAATACATTCAAAGCCCTTGGAAATGAGGAAGTTATCTCATTTATAGACACGCCCGAAGATATTAGAGATAAATACCAATATTTCACCGAAGCCAATATGTCGAAACTTAAATCCATTGGTTATGAACGTCCATTTCATACTTTAGAGGAAGGCGTTTTGGATTACGTTAAGAATTATTTGATGGAAGAAAAGTATTATTAACTAGTTCGATGTTGGTTTAAGACAGCAACCAATGCTGTGTTTGATGTTCGTGGAGTCATCAGGTAAATAATTTTTCAGTGAAAGAGATGGTTTTAAAACTGTCTCTTTTTTTTGTGTAAATTTCATTCATTCTGTGAATTCAAATTGATAATTGTAGTTTTGACCTCCTTCCTCGGCTGACAGAACCACTCCGTTCCGTTACCTAGCGAACTCACTTGACATCCTACGAAAGCAATGCAAATATTTGATTTTCAAAATTTTATGAGACATAAATAGGCAGGCGAGTTGTTTTCGCATCGTGTCAGGTGAAGACATCGTGCCATGGGATGGAATGGTTTTACCGACCAAGAATATGAAAAATAAAGCCCTATTGAAAACCAAACCTTATTACCCAAATAAAACCAAACGCTTATAAAAATCCATTGTAAAATGAAGTTTTCACTTTCCAATGGATTTTTCGTTTTCTCTGTTGTAATTTTGAACTTCATAAATTTATATAAAAAGCTTATTATGTTAAAATCTGTCCCTTTCGACCAAACACACGCTTTTTCTTTGCTTACAAAACATAGAGCAGAAATCGCTGAAACCACAATTAAAGACCTTTTTACGAACGATACTGAACGATTTGATAAATTTTCAATCCGTTTTGAAGATATTTTATTGGATTATTCTAAAAACATAATCACTGATAAAACGAAGGCTATTTTAGTGGCATTAGCCAATGAATGTGAATTGGATGATGCCATTGAGCGAATGTTTACGGCTGATATTATTAACCAAACTGAAAACCGTGCCGTCTTGCATACGGCCTTAAGAAATCGCTCTAATTCACCCGTGGCGGTTGATGGAGACGATATTATGCCCGAGGTTAATGCCGTTTTAGAAAAAATGAAAGGCTTTTCCGAAAAGGTTATTTCGGGAAATTGGAAAGGATATTCAAACAAAGCAATTACCGATGTGGTCAATATTGGTATTGGTGGTTCTGATT
>JBBAKZ010000530.1:1476-1927 GCA_040403275.1 Arcicella sp.
GATGGTTACGGAGGCTCTAAAACCGTATAAAAACCATTTGAATCTACATTTTGTATCCAACGTAGACGGTACGCATATTGCGGAAGTGTTAAAGAAAATCAATCCGGAAACAACTTTATTTTTGATTGCTTCTAAAACTTTTACGACTCAGGAAACGATGTCGAACGCCAATTCTGCTCGTGATTGGTTTATTGCTAATGGCGGTTCAGCGGAGGATGTGGCCAAACATTTTGTGGCACTTTCAACGAACGAAAAATTGGTAACGGCCTTCGGAATTGACCCCGCTAATATGTTTGGCTTCTGGGATTGGGTCGGCGGACGCTATTCACTTTGGTCGGCCATTGGCTTATCTATTTCATTATCAGTCGGTTATGAAAATTTCATCGAACTCTTAGCTGGCGCTCATGCCATGGATAAACACTTTCGGACAGAAAATTTCAATGAAAATATG
>JBBAKZ010000531.1:0-1915 GCA_040403275.1 Arcicella sp.
CATTTCTCTTCTATTTTTCACCACATCAATAGCCGTAAAAATGGCTTGTAACATAGAGGTTGGTGAAGCGATATTTTTTCCCGCGATATCATACGCCGTTCCGTGGTCGGGTGAAGTACGAACTGCTGAAAGCCCCGCAGTATAATTGACCCCCATTTCAAACGAAATGTATTTAAAAGGAATTAAACCTTGGTCGTGATACATGGCTAAACCCGCATCGTAATGTTTAAATTGTGCCGCTCCAAAAAAGCCATCGGCAGCAAACGGGCCGAAAACTAAATTCCCTTCTTTCTTGAATTGATCCAACACTGGCGAAATCGTCGTTTTTTCCTCATCGCCCAACAATCCATCTTCTCCAGCGTGCGGATTTAATCCTAATACAGCAATTTTAGGTTTTTGAATGCCAAAATCATTTTTCAAAGAGGCAAACATCAAAGCTAGTTTTTGGCTGATTTTATCTTGATTTATGGCTCCACGAACCCTTCCAAGCGGAATATGTCCCGTCACAACGCCAACCCTCAATACATCCGAAACTAAAAACATTAATGATTCTTTAGCCTCAAAGGCCTCGGTAAAATATTCGGTATGACCGGGAAATTTAAAGGCTTCCGATTGAATATTATGCTTATTAATCGGCGCAGTAACCACGGCATGAATGGCTCCTACTTTCAAATCTTCGGTTGCTTTTTGTAAACAAGCCAAGGCACCCGCACCAGCCTCCTGCGTTACTTTTCCAGGGGTAACTTCTGTGGCTTTATCATCAAAACATGAAATTAAATTGGTAAGTTTATGATTGACTTGCTGGATTGACTGAATGTTATTTAAAGTCCAATCTTTCAAATCTAAGGCTTTACGATAAAACCCAAAAACTCGCTGAGAGCCATAAATTACGGGTGTACAAATTTGTAAGATACGTTTATTCATGAGGGCTTTTAATATTACTTCGGGTCCGATTCCGTTATAATCGCCAAGGGTAATGCCTATAATTGGTTTTTGTTGTTCCACGTTTTAGTTATTAATTATTGGTAATTGGTTATTGGTTAGAAGGCACATTAAGTCTCATTCTTATTTTTCGACTGTCGAAACAATTACGAATAACTGATAACTAATGACCAATAACTACTTTTATTCTCCTGCAATTTCATAAATAATGCTGAAACAAAAAAGGTTTGAGTATTACCCAAAACCTTTTTTGTTTTATGCCTGAATCATTTTTTGTAAAATTTCAAAATTAATTTCTGCATCAAATATTGCTTTAATTGGTATTTCAAAATCTTTAACTACCATACTTTTTATCATTCCTTGCGATGATTTATAAACTAATTCATAGACATCTTCTTTCAAAATATATTGCTCAACTATTTCATTATCAGGGTCAATTATCCAATATTCTTGCACTTTATGAGTCTCGTAATCATCGAATTTAATTCCTCTGTCGTGTTTTTTAGTTCCTTTTGACAGAACCTCAACGACAAAATCGGGTACTGGAAAAAGCGTTTGGGTTGGTTTAAAATCTTCCGCTTTATCATTATTAAAAAATACTAAATCTGGTTCATAATCATTACGAGTAAAAACAACCATGATTTTTTCGATACCAACAAATCCTAATTTATTGATTCGGACGTGGGTATCCAATATTTTATAAAGAAGTCCGTTAGCTTCATTATGCCTTTTCATTACGGGTGAATGCACAATAATTTCTCCATTGATGAATTCAACTTTCATTGATTCATCAATATCGTTGTAGAATTTTTCTCTGCGTATTTTTTCTTCCGCCAACTTTAAGCCAATTTGCTGATGCAATAAAGGAGCATCTGCCAAATCCAAAATCAGTTCTATTAAATTTGAGTGAATCATAATTCAGAGTACTTTTTAATTTTATGTTAAAGATAATCAAAATTCCCAACCCAACAAA
>JBBAKZ010000532.1:0-1898 GCA_040403275.1 Arcicella sp.
GAATTGCCTCTTTTACTTCCATTTTATAAGCCCACCAATCCGAGAAAGTTGAAGCATTTGCCCCGTGTGCTTTCATTTTATCAGCTACTTTATAGCCTTCCAAAATGTGCGTAAAAGTATTTACTTTAAAGCCTAGAGAATCAGCAACTTTTAACAACATATTAATTTCAGATTGAACGTAAGAGTGACAAGTAATAAAACGTTTTTTATTCAGAATTTCTACCAATGCATCCAATTCTAAATCACGCTTTACCGGCAATCCGCCCACGTTTTTCATGGCTTTTTCGTATTCTTTCGCTCTCAAAAACGCATCCATCATAATCTGCTCAACGCCCATACGGGTTTGTGGAAAACGTACTCGGGCACGGTCGCCACCCCAGTTGGCTTGTTTTACGTTTTCTCCCAAAGCAAATTTGATAAAACCGTCACTATTCGGAATTTTCAACGCATCGGGTGCCTCACCCCATTTCAATTTAATAATGGCCGATTGTCCACCGATACAGTTTGCGGAACCGTGTAATAATTGCGAAGAAGTAACCCCTCCCGCCAATTGACGGTAAATATTGATGTCTTCCGAATTAATAACGTCTTCCATTCTAACTTCCGAAGTAACCGATTGAGTACCTTCATTAATCGTAAATAAAGCGATGTGTGAATGTTCATCAAAAATACCATTCGTTAAATGTTTGCCCGTTCCGTCAATCACTTTGGCACCAACGGATGAAAGATTTTTTCCAAATTGAGCAATTTTTCCATTTTGGATTAATACGTCCGCATTTTGAACAATTCCGGTTGCTTCGTTCGTCCAAACGGTCGCATTTTTTACTAAAATTGTTTCGGCTTGTGGTTTGGTTTCACTGCCATAACCATTGAAAGGATACACTAATTTACCCATTTCAATTTTTGCTTTTTTAGCTGTATCAGGTTTAGCAGCCGTTTCTTTCATGGAATCTTTGAAAGTTGCTACGAATGAAACTGGTTTTCCATCCACGCTGATTCCTTTTCCAATGATATTTTTTCCATCATAATAAGCTGCCACTCTCGAATCACCTTTCTCTTTTTTGGCATCCAACTTATACAGAATCGTAAGCATATCACCCGAGCGAGTTACTTTTGGCGTAACTTTCACCGAATCCGTCACCACAATTTGGTATTCAGGTTTGTCGGCTTTTCCAGTTACATTTAGTTTCAATTTTGAATTATCATTAATTACCAAATCATAGTTGCCACGAACATCTTTTACGTTCATATCGGCTAAAACGTAGCGTTTTCCTTTAATCCAGTTTTCATAAATTACGCTACCATCTTTGAAAATGTTATCAGAGGTAATTAAGAAATTGGCTAACATTCCTGTTTTCAAAGAACCCACCAAATTATCAACTTTCATCATCGATGCAGGCGTTGAAGTCAAAGCCGCCAAAGCCGTTTTTTCGTCTAAACCATTTTCGATGGCTTTTCTAAGATTAGCCATAAAATCTGATTTAGCTTTCAAATTTGCCGTTGTCAAAGAAAAATTGATTCCTGCTTTCGACAAAATTCCCGCATTGGCAGGCGCCATTTCCCAGTGTTTCATGTCGGTCAACAAAACAACTCTCTCATCAAACGGGTCTTCAACATCTGGTGTCAAAGGAAAGTTTAACGGTAAAATTAAACTCACACCCGTTGCTTTCACCTCATCCAAACGTTGATATTCATCTCCCATGCCTTTGATAATATATTGAATGCCGAACTCTTTACCAATTTTGTTGGCTCTCAAAACGCCCAATTTATCCGATACTTCAAACACTTGTGGAATACCTTGATTATTATTGAAAGCATCTAAGGAAATGTTGTATTCGGTTTTTCCTTTAGCTTTCTTATACCAATCTACATCGTAATAGGTTTGACGAAGTAATGAA
>JBBAKZ010000533.1:0-1888 GCA_040403275.1 Arcicella sp.
GTATTTTAGGGTGCTTGAAAGTGAAGATGAATATTTTCCTTACCACAAAAAGTATCACGCTTTTTGGCGCATGTACGGCATTGGGCTTTCGGATGAAATTTTGAAAAAAGTATATTATAAAAATGCCCTCAAAATTATTCCTGGCTTAGATAAAAGTAAATTTCCTCAATAAAAAATCTTAAAATGCTGCTGTCATTACGACCGAAGCGAATCAGATATTCTTCAAACCAATCTGTAAAATTGATGCAAGAATGCTTGAAAATATCTGCTGACAGGCTAACAGCTTGCTTCGAAAATTCGCAATGACAAGACTCAAAAGTTATAGATTGAATGTATAAGCGTTAGGTTTATGACCTCTTTTTTAGCTGAAAACTAAATACAAAAATAGCTGAATTTCTCTTCTTAGATAGATTCAGCTATTTTGTTTTATATTAATCCGCTATCCAACAAAAAATGCCCCAATCTTTTGATTGAGACATTCATTATTAAATTAATCCTTACTTATTGCAATTGAACAACCTTAAATTCTGTACGACGATTCGCTGAATGTTGTTCTTCGTTACATTTTACGCCATCGGTACATTCATTCAACAATTGTGATTCTCCGTATCCAGTTGCTTCCAAACGGCTCGCTGAAATACCTTTTTTTGTAAGATATTTAGTCACGGCTTTTGAGCGTCCTTCTGATATTTTTTGGTTAAATTCAGTGGTTGCACGGCTGTCCGTGTGTGAACGAATCTCTACTTTCATGTTTTTATAGCGTTTCAACATCATGGCTAATTTGTCTAATTCACGAGAAGCATCAGTTCGGATGTTACATTTACCATAATCATAATGAATATTCTCAATCGCCACCACATCGCCTTCTTCAAACATACTTAAATTAGCATTAATTGTTCTTGGTCCACCTTTACCCAATTTCTTAATTCTGTTTCCTCTCGAACCAAAGTTGTCTTTTGTCGCTTCAATCGTGTAATCACACCCTTCACAAATTTCAAACTGATAACGTCCATCGGCACCCGTGACAAAACTTTGGGTTGAATCATCGCATTCGTTTTTCAAAGAAACAGTTACACCACTCAACGAACGTTTGTCTTTATTGGCAGTTACCCGACCACGAATGGTTTTCGTTGCAGGGCAAGGAACCGCATTTCCAGTAGTTTGTCCTTGATAACCAATGGCATTTCCATCAACTGGTGCACCCGTTTCAGTGCTTGTACCAGTCGTTGAAGAGCCTTCCGTAGTTGAAACGGCACTGCTATCAGCGGTTACTTCTTTAATTCTTGATAATGGAACATCAATGGTTGTTTCTCCTTCTTTACAAGCAACCGTATTTGGCATGTATCCTTCACGACTTGCTTTCAATTCACCTTCTTTTCCTTCTTCTACACATATTTTGAAAGTTCCGTTTGTATCGGTTTTCTTCATTTCTGTTTTACCGTCCATGATGAATGCCACGTCGGCATGATCCAAAGGCATTTTTGATTCTGTATCATAGACAATCACTTGTACTTCTTCACATTCGGGTTTTTCGTCACATTCACGAGTAAAACGATAAATATCATCATCGGTTCCGCCACGCTTACGATTTGAAGATAAATAACCCATTTTGCGCTCGCCATCCGCAATGAAACCGAAGTCGTCTTTGCTTGAATTTACGGGCGTACCCATGTTCTTGATTTTACCTTTTAATTTTGAACCGTCGGTTATTTGAGCATAAAAAATATCCAAATCTCCCAAACCAGGGTGTCCATCAGAAGAGAAATAAAGATTTCCTCTTTCGTCCACAAACGGGAACATTTCGTTTCCAGCCGTGTTAATTTCTGCTCCTAAATTTACGGGTTTTCCGAAAGCTCGTGCATTAGATTAAACTACGTATAAATCTGTT
>JBBAKZ010000534.1:0-1886 GCA_040403275.1 Arcicella sp.
ACCGTAAGGAACTTGAAAAGGCGTTGAATAATCTCCAAGAAGATTTACGGGCCATTGATATATTGGTCAATAATGCTGGAAATGCTCACGGATTAAGCCCAATTCAAGATGGAAATCCCGATGATTGGGATGCCATGATTGACGGAAATGTCAAAGGATTATTGTACGTTTCAAAGGTAATTATGCCATGGATGATTGCTCGTAAAAACGGGCATATCGTGAATATTAGCTCAATTGCGGGCAAGACAACTTACCCCAATGGAAACGTATATTGTGCTTCTAAAGCAGCAGTTGAGGCCATTTCAGAAGGCATGCGATTAGACTTAAATCCTCACAATATAAAAGTGACAAACATTGCTCCTGGTGCCGTTGAAACGGAATTTTCACTGGTAAGGTTTAAAGGAGACGACAAAAGAGCGGAGGCAGTTTATCACGGTTTTGTTCCTTTAACTCCTCAAGACGTTGCAGAAACAATTGCCTTTGTGGTAACTCGTCCTGCCCACGTAGTTTTGGCAGATATTACGCTATTTCCAATGGCTCAAGCCTCGGCAACCGTGCTTAGAAGAGACGCCTAGGTCAGGGCAAATTTTATTCGATAAAAATTTAAAATTAGGTTTAACTGTCTGTACATGAATTTTAATTTTTCATCCACCAAAATGTTTATTTGTTAAAAATAACACAAATAAACTTGTATTTAACACATAATTAATAGTAAAAAAGCATATATTTGTCTTAATTTTCATAGTTAAATAGGTTTAGAGGTTAAACAGATAAGGGCGGGGGTTTCCTCTGTCCTTATTTTTATTTTAGAAGTTTAAATAACAATAAAAATGGAATGACTTTTGTCGGATTATAGTTTAATGAAACATTTATTGAAATTTTAATCATCAATCATTATCTTTAAACTAACAAATCCTTAGAATGAATAAACCCCTATTAATTAATCTTGCTAAGCGATTATTTATGTTCTTTCCCATTATCCACATTTATGAGCCATCAATTGAAATTTTAGCACAAAGGAATAAATAGATTTGACATAAGGATAAAGGGTGGTTAATTCGAGTTGAATTGACCACCCTTTTTTGCTTACATTCCAATTTCTTTTAAAAATTTATTCACCTTTTCCATCATTTCCTTTTTGTAATAAATGGAATCGGTATGCCCAACATGAGGAACAAATTCAATTTGAGTTTTTAATTTTAGATTTTTATAAACACTCAATAATTCAATCGATTGATTAATGGGAACTTGATTATCCTGTTCGCCATGAACAATCATCATGGGCGGGTCGGTGGCCTCTGCTTGATAAACAGGACTTGCCAGTTTTGCTAAATCGGTAGATTGTTCCAAAGGTTTTCCCAATAAAATTGCCAAAGCGGGCAAACGCACATTTAAACCGTGCGGCGTAGACTGATTAAGAATTGTCAAAAAATTAGTTGGCCCGTAAAAATCAAGGCAGGCTTGCACAGAAGAGGGTGTTTCGGGATAATTTCCAAGGTTTCCTTCGAGGGTAGCATTATTATTTGTCGTAGCCACTAATGCGGCTAAATGTCCTCCCGAAGAAGCACCCCAAATAATTATTTTATCCGCTTGATAGCCGTATTTTTTGGCATTTGCCCTCAAAAATCGAATGGCAGCTTTAATATCATACACGTTGGCGGGAAAAGGTTTTTCGGTACTTGCGTGAAAATCAACGCTCGCCAAGGCATAACCATAAGGCAATAAACCCAAAGGCGGATTTTCTTTATTTCCCGAATGCCAAGCACCGCCGTGAATCCAAACAATTAAATTAGGTTCTTTTTGTTGGGTGGGTTTATAAATGTCCAAGTGCAATTGCTTGCTACCATCCGCCGCATAAACAATGTTTTTGATTATTTCTGGTTCGT
>JBBAKZ010000535.1:0-1882 GCA_040403275.1 Arcicella sp.
GGTTCTCACCGTTGCGATAGATTTATTAAAGAAGGTTTCCATGTAATTGCTATGGACAACCTGATTACGGGTGATTTGAAAAATATCGAACACCTCTTTAAATTACCCAACTTTGAATTTTATCATTGTGATGTTTCAAAGTTTATTCACGTTCCAGGTGAGTTGGATTATATCCTGCATTTTGCCTCCCCAGCTTCCCCAATTGATTATTTAAAAATTCCAATCCAGACGTTAAAAGTTGGTTCTTTGGGAATTCATAACTGCCTTGGCTTGGCTCGAGTAAAAAAAGCAAGAGTATTAATTGCTTCAACTTCAGAAGTTTACGGTGATCCAACCGTTCATCCACAGCCGGAAGAATATTGGGGGAATGTAAATCCTGTGGGTCCACGTGGAGTTTATGACGAAGCCAAACGTTTTCAAGAAGCCATGACGATGGCTTACCATACCTATCACGGTTTAGAAACTCGTATCGTTCGTATTTTTAATACTTATGGACCACGAATGCGTCTGAATGACGGTCGTGTGTTGCCTGCATTTATTGGACAAGCACTTCGTGGGGAAGATTTGACCATGTTTGGGGATGGTTCGCAAACCCGTGCTTTTTGTTACGTAGATGATTTGGTGGAAGGTATTTATCGGTTGTTATTGTCGGATTATGCACAACCGGTAAATATTGGCAATCCAGATGAAATTACGATTAAGGAATTTGGTGAAGAAATTATCAAATTGACGGGGACAAATCAACAATTGATTTCTTTACCATTACCAACCGACGACCCAAAACAGCGCAAGCCAGATATTACCAAAGCAAAAGCGATTCTTGGTTGGGAACCAAAAGTTGCTAGAGCAGAAGGCTTGAAAATTACGTATGAATATTTCAAATCTTTGCCAAATGATGAGTTATTTAAAATGGCAAATCACCGTGATTTTGACAAGAAATAGTGTTTCGATGTTCGACTAAAAAAAGGTAGAATTTGAAGTTTAAAAGACTTTAAATTCTACCTTTATAAATTTATGCAACCCTATCAAATTATTTTTGAAGATTCCGAAATCCTTGTAATCAATAAAGCAAGCGGTATTCCTACCCAAACCGATAAGAATAATAACCCTTCACTTTTAGAAATTCTTTCCCAAGAATATCCCAATATTTACTTAATTCATCGCCTCGACCAAAGAGTGTGTGGTTTAGTTATTTTTGCCAAAACAGAACATTCGGCAAAGCAACTCAGCAAAGATTTTCAAACCCGAAATATTACTAAAAAATATCGGTCAATTGTAGGAAATAAACCTTTAGAAAATGAAGCGAAATTAACCCATTGGCTAGTTAAGAATAGTACCCGAAATCTATCCAAAGCATTTGAAAATGAAGTCAAAAATAGCCAAAAATCAGAACTGAATTTCAAAATTATCCAATCTTCGGAACGGTATCATTTACTTGAAATTGAGCTATTAACAGGAAGATTTCATCAAATTCGCTCCCAATTATCAGCCATTGGTTCGCCCATTTTGGGAGATTTGAAATATGGCTTCAAAAGAAGTTCACCCGATGGAAGTATTTTTTTGCAATCTTACCTTATTCATTTTAATCATCCCATAACAAAAAAGGCACTCAATTTTGAAATTGAAATGCCTGAATTGTGGAAAAAATATGGTTTTGAAGAAATTTTATAAAATGCCTTCATAAATCATTTCCAAAGAAATTTGAGTCTCGAAAAAGGGTAAATCTATCACTTCACTGGGATTAACATAAAAGTCAAAATTCCATTTTTCTTTATCATTTCTACTGTACATTTCAACTATCGCCTCATCTTGATGAATCATAAGATAATTTTGCAAAGTGGGCATTTAAAGATATTCAGCCCGCTTTGTCTCTCTATCAATA
>JBBAKZ010000536.1:0-1879 GCA_040403275.1 Arcicella sp.
CAATATCCAAAAGGGGGCAAATTCGTTAGTTTTTGTTATTTTAAAATGCTAAAACCTCGATGCGGAGCCACTAGAAGACCATGCATCAAGGTTTTTTGATATCAGAAATAAGCTTTTACGGAATGAATAAATGTGACAAAAGTGAAATTTCCTATCTTCGATAAATTTGCTTTGAAAGTTTATTGAGAACCTTCTTCGGCGAATATTACTTGATGAATAAAAGTATCAATTAAAAAGATGTCGTGCACCAAAAATTAAGAACTATCTTAAATTTAACTAGCTTTTAAATCATCCCATTATGTCAATGATAAATTTTTTATAACTTAGTCCATCATCATCAAAGCCACGTAGGTTTCAATGCCATCCCAAAGATTTTTGATTCTAATATTCTCATTTTCAGCGTGTTGATTGTTATCGTGGTTGGCAATCGGAACGGTAATGGTTGGCGTTGAGAGGTATTTATCGAAAACATAAAGTGGCAAACTTCCACCCGAACTTGGCATCAAAACGATTTTTTCTTTCATCGTTGATTGCACCGCTTTGATCACATTCTGAGCAATCGGCAAATCCATTCGTGTTCGCTGGGCGTTATAACCTTCCTTTGCAATCACCCGGGCAATGAGCGGATATTTCATGCGTTCTTCGTCGGTAATACTCTCATTTTGAGATATATAATATCCCTGCGAACGAATATGTTCAATTACTTTCTGCACTTGACCTTGGGCGTCATTGCCCAAAACCAAACGTAAATCTAACGCTGCCGTGGCGGAGGTTGGAATAACATTTGCGGCCATTTTACCCACGTTGGCACTCAATAAACCACTCACATTCAAAGACGGCTGACTGATTAATTCCGCTAATGATTGTCCGCCACCTTCTGCCCGAACAAAGCCCAATTCCTCCCGCATTT
This sequence comes from Arcicella sp., assembly GCA_040403275.1. Taxonomy (GTDB): domain Bacteria; phylum Bacteroidota; class Bacteroidia; order Cytophagales; family Spirosomataceae; genus Arcicella. Next base: position 911 of record JBBAKZ010000536.1, read on the forward strand.
GTTCCTCGACGGGCGGAATATTTTTCAAGGCCGTTTTTTCAGATTCGGTCAGCGGCGTTACGTCATCGTAAAAACCTTTTATCAAAACTCGCCCATTATCGTCCTTCATGGAAGCTAATAATTTTGACAATAACATCCCGGGATTGGGCGCCCAATTACCGTAATGTCCACTATGTAAAGGGCGTTTTGAAGCGAAAACTTTTATTTCCATATTCACATCACCCCGCACCCCAAAAACTACCTGTTTTCTGCCCGATTGATGCACGGGTCCATCGCAAATAATCCATAAATCTGATTTGAGTTTTTCTTTATGTTTATCCAAAATCTCCGCCAAATGCGTTGAGCCCGCTTCTTCTTCGCCTTCAAAGAAAAATTTAAAATTGATGGAAGGAGCCATGCCCGTTTTTACTAAAATTTTATATGCCGAAAGTATCGCAAATACGCCCGCTTTATCATCCGAGGCACTTCTACCGTAAATTCGCCATTCAGGATTGATGGAATCAGTCGGTTTTGGGAAAGAAATAATCTTACCATTTTTCTCCAAAGAAGCATCCAAAAACACGGCTTCAAAAGGTTTTATTCCTTCCGCCCATTGGTTTGGATTGACGGGCTGACCGTCGTAATGAGCGTAAAAAATAATGGTTTTTTTGGCGTTTGGTGTATTGATTTCTCCAAAAATAGCAGGTGGGACACCTTTGGTTTTACCGTCCAAAAATTGGGGTTTTATGCCATTATTTTCCATCATTTTGGCGATGTAGGTAGCCGTTTTTTGAATGCCAACGGTATCATAAACTACATTCGGAATGGACAATAAACCCATAAATTCTTGTAGCAATTGATGTTCATTCGCTTTACGATAATTTTTGGTTTTTTCTTGAACGGAATTCTGTCCGAAAACGGTAATATGTGAAATAATTAGAATTGTGATAAGGAAAGTTTTTTTCATGAGTTTTTGTTGATTTTTCTTTG
>JBBAKZ010000537.1:0-1875 GCA_040403275.1 Arcicella sp.
AACTGACCGTTTATACTTAATTATTAAAAAAGACACTTTCAAATTTGAAAAAACCGTCGGAAATCAATTATATCGTTTTGCGGGATGTCCAGAGATTGAGAAAGGAGAAAGATTTATCCAAATAGTGAGCCAAGGAGAAAACAAGAAAGTGAAGTTTGAAGCCGAAAAAGAAGTACAAGTTATTGAAATTCAGGTCATTGAAAGTTCTGAAAAAAGTAATACCATAAAATTAAGACAGTCCGCTGAACGACTTTTTGACCTGGAAACGTTCGAGAAAAGTCGTGATTATGGAAATAAAATTCATAACACTTTTGCCAAAATTAAGTCGATTGATGAGGTGGATTTAGCTTTAGCAGAATCAGTGAGAGAAGGTCTAATTATGGAAGGTGAAGTGGAGAATTTGCGATTCAATATTCTTAAAATCATCAACATAGACAAAATTAAGCCACTCTTTTCAGTCCATAAAGATTTGGTGAAAAATGAACGTGAAATTTTGATGCCCAAAGGAAATCCGCTTCGCCCCGACCGAGTTGTAAAGTTACAAGACCGCATCGTGATTTTAGATTACAAAACAGGTTCAAAATCTGATACTCATGAAGGACAATTACGCCAATACATGAATATTTACCGAGATATGGGTCATCAGAGCGTGGAAGGAATTTTAGTGTATTTGGAAGGGGCGGAGGTGATAGAAGTTTTTTAATTGTCTTATTTTATTGATTGTATGAAGCAAAGTCATACAATCAATAAGTAATTATACTCAACATAATTCCTCGGTCATTTTCCCATCCCATAAATCCCTTATTTTCATACAATTATCAATTTTCTGACAAAATCGTATTAAATTTAGTCTTTAAGTCCATAATATTTACCTAACTTTGTGTCCCGTAACAGCAGGTTGCGGATTTGTCCTCCTCCTAAGTTTCTTTTCACCAAAAGTCCCATTCGTATTATTTTTAGCTTGCATGTTTATCTCAACCGGATAATCATAAAACTATTTTTGCTTACATACGACCTGCGACGTTAAGACTTACGATTAAAATAAAATAATAATATCATGTCAAGTAAAGGGCAACCTAAAATCGCAAAATACATTTTTGTTACCGGTGGTGTAACATCATCTTTAGGCAAAGGAATCGTGGCTTCTTCATTAGCTAAATTACTTCAATCTAGGGGTTTATCAGTAACCATTCAAAAATTTGATCCTTATATTAACATCGACCCTGGCACGCTTAATCCTTACGAACATGGTGAGTGTTATGTTACTAATGATGGGGCTGAAACCGACCTCGATCTCGGACATTACGAGCGTTTTTTGGGTGTTCCGACTTCGCAAGCCAATAATATTACCACAGGGAGAGTTTATAATAACGTAATTACGAGAGAACGTAAAGGAGATTATTTAGGAAAAACCGTTCAAGTTATTCCGCATATTACTGACGAAATCAAACGAAATATTTTGATTTTGGGCGAAACGGGATTGTATGATATCGTAGTGACTGAAATTGGCGGTTGTGTGGGAGATATTGAATCTTTGCCTTTTATCGAAGCTGCCCGTCAATTAAAATGGGATTTAGGCGAGAAAAATACGTTGTTTATTCACCTTACACTAGTGCCTTATTTGGCTTCTGCCGGTGAATTAAAAACAAAACCTACGCAACATTCCGTGCGTGCTTTGTCGCAATTGGGCGTTCAGCCAGACATTATTGTTTGTAGAACAGAGCATACCATTCCAGTTGAAATGCGCCGAAAAATTGCCTTGTTTTGTAACGTTTCTTCTAATGATGTAATTGAATCAATTGATGCTGAGACTATCTATGATGTGCCGCTATTGATGAGAAAAGAAAAACTTGACCAACGGGCTTTGTATAAATT
>JBBAKZ010000538.1:0-1872 GCA_040403275.1 Arcicella sp.
TTTAAAACAATAGAATTAAATTGATGTTAATAAATTTTTGAAGACTAAATTTATTATTTTCTTGTAATGCAATTATTTGATTATCAAGTGATTGAATCTTTAACTGATAGCTTTTGATGGCATCTTGTTTGGCTAATAATTGTTCCTGCAACCGTTGTGGATAGCGTGGGTCGAAATATTCATCTTTCATCTCAGAAATAACCATCAGCGTATCGCCTTTCTTTACCAAATCGCCTTCACGAACGAGCCATTTTTCAATTTTCCCCGAAATAATATTCTGAATATTTTGGGGTCTATCTTTGGGCGTAAGGGCAGATAATTCTCCTTTTCCATTGACGTTTTGTTGCCAAGGCAAAAATAAAGTGGCCAATAAAACAATCAGAATGGCCAACAACCACCGAGTTAAAATAACGGCAGAGCGGGGAGTATGTAAGGTTTTTAGTGAGTGTAAATCAAAATTTTCGTTGATTTGTTTGGCTACACTTTTATTTGATATGTTTAGCATTATTTCGTTGTTCGGTTTTCGTTGTTCGGTTTTCGTTGTTCGGTTTTCGATGTACGGTATTCAATTCTCGAACATAGAAAACTAAATAACGAAAATTAATCCATAACTTCTTGAAAATCAGGGTTTTTAATTAATTCTTTGTAGTTTCCATCCGACACAATTACACCTTCGTTCAACACAATCACACGGTCGCAAGCAGCCATAATCATTGGGTCATTTGAGATGGTCAATAACGTCCATGGGTTCGATTTATCGGTTAAAAACGCAATCGCACTCATGCGTTCTGATTTGTGTAATTCTCGATAAATATCATTAATCATCAGTAATTTTGGTTTCTCAACTACGCATCGAGCTACCGAAATTTTGGCCACAAAACTCTCCGAAAAACGCTTCCCGCCCGCAATCATTTGCGTACCCATTCCTTCGGCAAGCTCGGCAATATTTTCATTCATGCGGAGGTTTTTTAAGGCCCATTGTACATCGGAAAGCGTAATTCCTGCCCGTCCCATCACGATATTATCCAACATTGTTCCATCAAAAATCAAATCGGTTGCCAAGTTTCTTTCAATGGCATCTCTGATTGAATCTAATTGTATGTCCTTGATTGATAAGTCGTTATAAGAAATAGCTCCTTCAAAATCAGTATAAATTGCTGAAAGAATTTTTAGTAAAGTTTCTTTGCCTGAGCCATTTGTTCCCGTAATACAAACACTTTCATTGGGTTTTATTTCAAGGTTGATATTGTTCAAAACATGCTTATTTCCATCGGCATATCGATAGCATAAATTCTGAATTTTGATGTTCAATCCGTGATTTTCTTCGTGAAAATTAACGGCCAACCCTGTTTGTCTTTCAAGCGGTAAATCCGTAACATGCCCCATCTTTTCAATCGCAGTCAATAAATCGAAGACTGTTTCAGTGCCAGAAATAAGTTTTTCTACGGAATTAACCACCAAGACAATAATAATTTCAGATGCCACAAATTGACCCAACGAAATCTGTCGATCAATCACCAAACTTGTTCCTAAAATTAATAACAAACCCGTGATAAAAGCCTTGAAAAAGACGGCATTTCCGTAGAGATTTACCAAAACTTTATAGTGTTTTGCCCGGTAGTTTAAATAATTATTTACCAAATAATCCATTTTTTGCATAGGCATATTGGTAGAACCGGCGGATTTGAAAGCGTTTAAAGTTCGGGCAATATCCTCTAACCATTGGGCAACTTTATACTTGTATTTTGATTCCGACAAACTGGTTTCCATGCCTTTTGGTGCATTGTAATAGATGACAAATGAGACAATTCCGATAGTCAAAAGCCCGAATGCTATGAAATAGGGGTGGTATAGAGATAGGAGAAGAATACC
>JBBAKZ010000539.1:0-1861 GCA_040403275.1 Arcicella sp.
TGCAGTTCGATGGTTTTAAATTTATCTTCCAAAGCAATTTGCCCTTTCTTCATACTTTCAACGCCCCAAGAACCATTGGCCACTTGAAGCACCTTATTATTTTCATCCACAGCGGTTAAAGAATACGTCAAAACCACTTCATCAGCCAAAGTTAGTTCTTCTTCCAAATTAATGGCTTTCAAGGATTTAACTTGAAATACCACAAAATGGTCAGCCGATTTAGCTTTATTTTCGGTGATTAATTTAGTAGATTTACAGGAAGTTAATCCGAGAATTGTCAGAATAATGTATAAATATCTCTGTTTGATTTTTAGCATTTTTATTTTATTTAAATCATCGGTTCTTGTTGAGAAAGACAATGAAAACTTCCTTGTCCCCAAATAATGTCCGTGGCGTCCAAACCTATTACTTCTCGACCTTTAAAACACTCCGAAAGAATACCCAGCGCAATATCGTCATTTTTGCATTGATACGTTGGCACGATAACCCCTGCATTACAAATTAAGAAATTGGCGTACGAACCTGGTGTTCTAAAATCATCAATCACCACGGGCGTAGGCATCGGTAACTCAATGATATTCAATTGTTTACCATTCAGTAAACGCATTTGTTTCATCAATTTCAAATTCTCATTCAATAGCTCGTAGTTCTCATCATTTTTGTTATATTCAACCGCTGCCACAATAGTATCTTCATTGACAAAACGAGCAGTATCATCAATGTGTCCATCCGTATCATCACCCACAATGCCATCATTTACCCACAAAACTTGTTCCAATCCGTAATAGTCACAGAGATATTCTTCAATTTGATACTGATTCAAATGTGGATTTCGATTTGGATTTAATAAACACGAACGACTGGTCAAAACCGTTCCTTTTCCATTAAAATCCACCGAACCACCTTCCATGATAATATTAGGCGTAACGTAATCCAAGCCACGATATTTTGCAATTTTTACGGGCAAATTATCATCGTCATCAAAAGGTGGATATTTGCCTCCCCAAGCGTTATATCCCCAATTTACAACCATTCTTTGCTTCGTTGCTGAATTAATCAAAAATGCTGGTCCATGGTCACGACACCAAGCATCATTGGTTGGATTTACGAGTATTTCAATTTGATTTTTATCAATCGAATACGCTGGCAATTGACTCAAAATAAAATCGTTAAGCTGCTCATTATCAACGTTCAAGCAGACTTTTTCATCTTTTGAAATGGCTTTAATAAACTGAAAATATTGTGGATACATTTTTGCCAATTTACCATCTTGCCACGAGTGGTCGTTGTGCGGAAAAGTCAGCCAAGTAGCCACGTGCGGATGCCATTCGGCGGGAAAGGAAAAACCTTGTTGTTTTGGAGTCATATTATTTTTAGATTCAGGATTTAGGATTCAACTATTGATAATTTATTATTCACTCAATAACCAACTTTTCCCCGATTAGCCTTTTTATCCGATGCCTTTTTTTTATTTTTCAATCGTTCAGCAATCATTCCAGCGGTTGGCGTCACTTTAATCCGTTTTTTAGGAATTGTCAATGCTTTAATCAATAATTCTCTAAATTTTTTTATTACCGTATTTTTGTTACGTAATTGCATGCGTTCTTCTTGCGAAACAATGATTAGTTCGCCTTCCGAATTTATTTGATTCTTACATTTTTTCTGAATCAATTCTTTTTGAGTATCATCTAAAATAGAAGAATTCAAGACATTAAATCTCAATTCAACTTTGGTCGAAACTTTATTTACATTTTGTCCGCCAGCTCCACCACTTCGGGAGGCTTGGAATTGAAATTCGGGCGAAAAATCTTGTTTTAATAGTTCTGGTAAATTCATTTTTGTGAAAACGAACTTTTTGGAT
>JBBAKZ010000540.1:0-1861 GCA_040403275.1 Arcicella sp.
CAATATCATTTACGTCAATTCCACGAGCGGCAACGTCCGAAGCAACCAAAATGGTGGTTGCACCCGAACGGAATTTAGCCATCACGTTTGTCCGTTGTGTTTGACGTAAATCTCCGTGTAAACCTTCAGCAGCGTATCCTCTCAATATTAATTCTTCTACCACTTCATCCACTCTTTTTTTCTGATTACAGAAAATTAAAGCCAATTTTACGTTATAAAAATCCATCAAACGAGTCATTACTTCCATCTTAGCCTTGCCTTTTACATCAAAATACAATTGTTCGATGTTAGCATTGGTGATTTCGTTTTTAACAACTTTCACCAATTTAGGGTCATTTTGGTAACGAGAAGTAAGCGCCATGATTGGCTTAGACATCGTTGCCGAAAAAAAAACGGTTTGACGGTCTTCGTTAGTTTCTTGCAAAATACTTTCGATGTCGTCACGGAAGCCCATATCAAGCATTTCGTCAGCTTCATCAAGTACAGCCATTTGTACTCTTTCTAATTTCAAAGCACGTCTTTCAATTAAGTCAATAACCCGTCCAGGCGTACCTACCACAATGTTTGCCCCTGCTTTCAATGACTTAATTTGACGGTCGATTGAATCACCACCATAAACCGTAGTAACCCAAACGCCTTTTTTATACTTGGCTAATTTTTTGATTTCTTCGGTAACTTGAACGGCTAATTCACGGGTTGGGCAAAGCACTAGACCTTGAACGTGCTTTTCGAAAGCGATCACTTTCTCAATCATTGGAATACCGAAAGCGGCTGTTTTACCAGTACCCGTTTGGGCTTGTCCGATTACGTCACGACCTTCCAATAAATAAGGAATGGCTTCTGATTGGATTGGAGAGGCCGTTTCAAAGCCCATATCCAATACTGCTTTTTTAATATCTTCCGACACGGGAAGTTCGTCAAATCTTAATCTTGCGATTTCACTCATAATGTTGTTGCGCCACATCTAACGACATGAAGAATAATAAGGGCATCGGCATGATGCTCCATTCGTTTCCTGCGACTAATTTTTAATTGATTTGTAATAAATTTTGCTTTAATGATGCCCGAACATCCGTTAAAGCTCTGGGAGACCGACTTGAGGAGTTATGAGTTGTGAGCTGAACCATTCAACTGAAACTTAAACCTCTCTTAGAAGAAGTGCTTCGTGCCAACGAAGCGAACACAGAGACGTGCGGATGTTGTTTTTGTACTAATTTTGCACAAAGGTACGCCAATCTTTTGGATTCGCAAATCTGTTTGGATTATTTTTAGAAAAGAAAAGTAAAGTAAGTTTTATCATTACAAGTGTAATGGGGCAATTTGTGAGGTTTTTGAGATAAAATTTGAGTTTGCTAACATTTTTAACAGGTAATTATAAACCAATTTTTCATCAATTTGACAAATTGGTTTAGCGAAACTCCGATTCATTGCACTCGCAATGACAAAATTTCATCATCTTTTATTTTTTTATTGGTGAATTCAACCCCACATTCCGATAAATCCGTTCCATCGAAATTGATATATTAACAGATTGCAAAGGCAATTCTCCTTTAATATCGGTAACAATCGTTTCTTGCCAACGTCCTGGGCTTTCACGATACCAAACTTCGGCATAACATTCATCTTGACGAATCATTACATATTCCTTGAAGGATTCGAGGGTTTTGTACTTGTCAAACTTGCCTGTGCGGTCATATTTTTGAGTGCTTTTTGATAAAACCTCAACTACTACAATTGGATTTATTAAAAGCAATTGATTGTCGTCCCAATACAGCGGTTCTTCGCAAACTGCCAAAGCATCTGCATAAACACCCGCATCAAGACTTGGGAAATACACTTTTTGATCAGATGCAAAAACTGT
>JBBAKZ010000541.1:0-1857 GCA_040403275.1 Arcicella sp.
GTTTGTTTTAATTGATACATTCCATCCTGTTGAAAAAGCGATAGTTTTCTGGGCACTGAAAATCCGCCCCGCCATGTTTCAGTTGGTACATCATTGGCATACGCCCAATTGTTCACCCAGCCCATAATGATTGGATTTGGTTGCGATTTTGGTCGATTGTAAAAAGGGACTGCGGCATAAAAATCTTTCCCTTCTTCTACATACAATACTTCATTTTGTTTTTGTGGCGTAAACGTTGTTCCATCAAAATCCCCCACAAAATATTGCATTCCGACGTATTTAGCTTGACGATGGCCACTCGAAATCATGACAACCCACTTCTCTAAACCATCGTTGGTTCGTACTTTTTGGAGCGATGGACATTCCCAAATACTGCTTGTATCGCCCATTTTCCCAAATTCACTCAACAATGACCAATCTTTCAGATTTTTAGACTCATAAAATTGTACTTTATGCTCTAATGCCACGACCACCGACACAATCCATTTGTTTTTTGGGGCGTACCAAAATAGATTTGGATCCCTAAAATTGGTGCTACCGATATCTAAAACAGGGTTTTTAGCGTAATATTTCCAAGTTCTACCTTTATCTGAACTGTAAGCTAAACTTTGATGCTGAGCGATATCTTTTTTGTCTTTGGTAACGTGAGACGTAAACATGGCCACCATTCCTTTTTTAAATCCCTTCGCAAAAAGCCCCGAAGTATTCATTTCATCCACTACCGCACAGCCCGAAAAAATCATGGTTTGGCTTCCATCAGCGTTGTCAAATTCTTTTAAGGCAAGCGGTAAGGTTTTCCACGTCTTTAGGTCTTTGCTTACAGCGTGTCCCCAACTCATGTGTCCCCATTTGGTTCCAAAGGGATTATATTGGTAAAAAAGGTGATATTCACCATCCAAATAAACCATACCATTGGGGTCATTCACCCAGTTTTTAGGTGGAGTATAATGGTACTGAGGACGGTATTTTTCCTTTTTTACTTGGCTAAAACTTGTCTGGCAAGTTAATAAGACCAACAACGAGCAAAGAGATACGATTTTTGTCATTTTATGTGATTTTTTAAAAAATGGTAGCAGAAATATTCTACTACCATTATAATTTTTCCAATCTATAACAATTTATGCTTATGCGCTATTAAAATCCTGGATTTTGTTTATACAAACCATTTGTGAACGTAATTTCAGCTTGAGGAATTGGCAAATATTCGTCTCTTCCGGCCGTGAATTTTGCGGTTGAAAGGAACGTTCTTCTTACTTTTTCTTTAGCAATATATCCATTTAACGTTTGTTCGGCAATTCCCCAACGTACTAAATCAAAGAATCTTGGTCCTTCGGTGGCGAATTCTAAACGGCGTTCAAATTGCATGGCTTTGCGGGCGTAATCTTGTGTCCAGCCCGTGCTTGGATATTCTTTTACATTATATTTTGAAGCAAAAGTCCCGTCCGCCTTTTTCAGTCTTCCAATGCTGGCGGCCGCTCTCGCTCTGATTTGATTGATCAATGGCAAAGCTTTATCTTGCTGTCCCAACTCAATATAAGCTTCAGCTTGCATTAACAAAACATCATCATATCTCAAAATATCCTCATTTTTGGCAGTTCCCATGAATGGCCCTAATTTAAAATACGAACCACTCGAAGCCTGTTGTTGATGACGCATCGTGTGAAAATTTCCGTAAACACCTGGGTCACGCACCCAACTATTACTGAACGGTTTTGTGTTATCGTATTTATAGGGATGTCCGTCAATACCCACTGTATGATCGAGGCGAGGATCAACGGTTGAGGTAGATAAATCTACGATTTTTTCGTTGAAAGTATCCAATAAAGGTAAACCATTGGCATCCGTTGCATGTGCATT
>JBBAKZ010000542.1:0-1846 GCA_040403275.1 Arcicella sp.
ATATTCTGTTTAACTGTATTTTGCAGCTAGGATATCAGTTTAAAATATTTTACTTCTATTTTAAAAGAATAACACACAAATAAAATTCACATGTCATACCAACCATCAAATGCTAGATATAGTAATATGCAATATCGCCGCTGTGGAGTCAGCGGCATTCAACTGCCAGAAATATCTTTAGGGCTATGGCATAATTTTGGAGGAGTAGATGAAAAATCTAATTACCAACAAATTGTTTGGCATGCATTTGATGCAGGCATTACGCATTTTGATTTAGCCAATAATTATGGACCGCCAGCGGGTTCGGCAGAGGAAAATTTTGGCGTAATTTTCAAAAAAGATTTTCTTCAATATCGTGACGAACTCGTCATTTCTTCAAAAGCGGGGTATTTGATGTGGCCTGGGCCTTACGGTGAATGGGGTTCACGCAAGTACTTGATTTCGAGTTGCGACCAAAGTTTGAAACGAATGGGCTTGGATTACGTGGACATTTTTTATTCACATCGCCCCGACCCAAATACACCTTTGGAAGAAACAATGGGTGCTTTGGATAGTCTCGTGCGTCAAGGTAAAGCCTTATACGTTGGTATTTCTAACTATTCGGCTGAAGATACCAAAAAAGCCATTGAAATTTTGAAGAAATTGGGTACTCCTTGCCTAATTCATCAACCAAAATATTCAATGTTGGAGCGTTGGGTTGAATCGGAAACGCCAGTCGGAAGTTTGATGGACGTATTGGGAAATGAAGGCGTTGGTTGCATCCCTTTTTCACCTTTAGCCCAAGGACTATTGACTAATAAATATCTCAAAGGCATCCCAACTGACTCACGAGCGGCACTGGCCCACGGATTTTTGCAACAAGACCAAATTACACCAGAAGTGATTCAGAAATTAGAAAAGCTAAATGCGCTTGCGCTTGAACGTGGACAAACCTTAGCCCAAATGGCCTTGGCTTGGCTCTTGAAAGATCAGCGAGTTACCTCCGTTTTAATTGGTGCCAGTAAAGTTTCGCAGTTGGTAGATTCTTTGGAATGTTTGAAAAATAAGCAATTTTCGGAGGATGAATTGAAGAAAATTGAGGGGATTTTGGCTTAATTGATTTTAGTATTCAAAATTTACCTTCCCGAAAAAATATCATTCAGGTTACATTTTCGGGAAGGTTATATCTATTCTAAAAGAAAACATTCCTCCGCCGCCGAGAAACCGGCAAAACGGTTTTATCCGACAGCATGACAAAATCCCGTCCAATTTCTATAATAAATTTTCGATTCACCTAGTGCTTTCGACTTACCCGCACAAAGTTTTCCGCTTGAATTTTCCCTTCAATTTCCAACAAAGTTTTGGCGAGTAATTTCTTGTTTGAACTGATTGCATAGTGAATCCACGTATAATTGATATCGCCTTCGAAAAAGAGGATTTCGTTGGAAAAAACCCTTGTTTTTCGGTCTAACAGAATGGAACTTCCGGAAAAATTAGCGGTAATATTCATGGTTTTATGGCTTTTAATTTTGAGTTAAATAATTGATATACAAATATTTACGATTTAATCACCAAAATCAAGGGTAAAAATACGGTATGTGGGAGGGTATTTTTACGGTATTTAATGAAAGAGAAATCTCAGACATAAAATTTATCGGAGTGAATCTTGACATATTATTTTCAAGTCACCAAAATTTGATAGATAAAACCTACTACCTTAAAGATAAAAGTGGTGAAACCGATTAAAAACTCAGAAAAGGCTTTCACATAGTCACTGGATTTCTCACCAAAAAATCACCCATCTAGGTTAAATATCTTTTTCAGAGTACAAGAAAATATGGACAGTCGCTCCGAAGTTAGTTGCATT
>JBBAKZ010000543.1:0-1840 GCA_040403275.1 Arcicella sp.
AAACACAAGACGCCGCGACTTTAGCCAAAGAGCCCGAACCTTGGGAATTTAGAGGAAAACCCGCCTGGCAACGGCTAATCGTAATGTTGGGGGGAATTATTGTCAATCTTATTTTGGGCGTAGTGATATTTTGGGGTATCAGATACAACTCTGGTAATAACTTCATCACGCTTTCTGAAGTCAACAAACAAGGAATTTTTGCCGGTAAATTAGCCCAAGAAGTAGGTTTCAAAACGGGAGATAAAATATTAGAGGTGAACGGAAAAGTCCCCCTTCGTTTTGACGAAGTACCTAAGTTAATCATGGAAGATGAGGCGAAATACACCATCGAACGTGACGGAGAAAAAAAGGAGATAATACTTCCAAGCGGTTTCCTAGACCAATTAGCAAACGGCAAAAAAGGGGAATTCATTCAAGAAGGTTTACCTTTTGAAGTGAAAGAAGTGCCATCAGATGCGGGTGGAAGTGCCTACATAGCGGGCTTGAAAGCGGGGGATAAATTTGTAAATATTAATGGGAAACCAATCAAATTTTATCAAGAATTCAAAGAGATTTTGGAGGGAAACAAAGAGAAGAAAATAACGGCACTTGTGGACAGAAAAGGCACAATTGATACCTTGAAAATGCATGTTTCAAAAGAGGGAACCGTTGGTTTTATCATGAATCCATTGTTGAAACTTACGCACGAAGACTACACAATCGGACAAGCATTCAATGCTGGTTTTGTGGAAGCATTCACCGTAATTGGGACAAATTTAAAGGGTTTCAAAAAGATTTTCAAAGGTGATGTTTCTGCGTCAAATGCGGTTAGTGGCCCCGTTGGAATTGCCAAAATATTCGGTGGAAAGTGGGATTGGGCTAATTTTTGGTTCTTAACTGGCTTATTATCCATGTCATTAGCTTTCATGAATGCCTTGCCAATTCCTGCCTTGGACGGTGGACACGCCATTTTCTTGCTTTGGGAAATGATTACTGGCAAAACGCCTTCAATCAAAGTACAAGAAATCGCTCAGCAAGTCGGAACAGTAATTCTTTTAGGATTAATGGTTTTTGCCTTCGGAAACGATATTTTTAAGATTTTTAAATAAATAATTTAATGTTTTTTTTTAATAAAAATATACAGTCAATAAAACCTGCAAGTCTAAATAACACTTGCAGGTTTTTGGTTTTAGGAATGGTTCTATTGCTACAAACCTCATTTCTCCCTTCTCCCTCATCCATTTCACTAAATACGCACGCTTTTCATACAAGCATCGCCGAAATGCGTTATAACCCCAGAGAAAAAGCATTTGAAATCAGTCTCAGAATATTTACGGACGATTTAGAAAAAACACTTTCTAACAATAATCAAAACAAGAAATTTGTCATTGAAAATGGAGATAAAAATGACGTTTGCATTGATCAATACGTTCACAAACATTTTGCTGTAACAACCCCCAAAAATATAAAATTAAATTATAAGTATATAGGTAAGGAAAAAGAAGGAGACGCCACGTGGATATATTTGGAAATGCCTGTAAATGAGTCAATAAAAGGTTCAAAAATTCAAAATGATGTTTTGATTGATATGTTCGACGATCAAACAAACATTGTCAATATTTTCAATAATAACGAGAAAAAATCGTATTTATTTACCGTGAAGAATAGGGTTTTTGTGGTTGAGATTTAAGCAATAAACCCCAGCAAATCCGCTTTTAGTCGACGCCAATCCCGATTAAGATTTATCGTTTCAATTCTAATCGTGTGTCCCCCATGCGTATAGGTGAGCCTAAAAGATTTTGAACTGTTAGATTTATTAAAATGCCTTCCGCCAATTCGTCATCTTGATTTTTTAAGTAAG
>JBBAKZ010000544.1:0-1840 GCA_040403275.1 Arcicella sp.
GTACGCATGTAAGCATCTTTGGTTTTTACTCGCCAAATTCTGGCAATCGAAATGAAGAAACGTTGTTCGGGCGTAAAACCGTCAATTTTTTCATTACTTTTTGCTTGTTCTGTTAGCTTAAAGGCATCGAAAGCAATGGCAATTCCTGCGATATCTGCCGTATTTTCACCAACGGTTAAAGCTCCTTTTACGTGCATAGAATCGAGTACGGTAAATTGATTGTATTGCTCAATGACGAGTTGCGTTTTAGCCTTGAATTTCTTAAAATCATCGGCCTTCCACCAGTTTTTTACATTGCCTTGTTTATCATATAAAGCACCTTGGTCATCAAACGAGTGCGTGATTTCGTGGCCAATTACCATGCCAATGCCACCATAATTAAGGGCATCATCGGCATTCATATCGAAATACGGTGGCTGAAGAATTCCCGCAGGGAAAACGATTTCATTCAATGGCGGATTGTTATAGGCCGTTACCGTTGGCGGAGTTGTTCCCCATTCAGTACGGTCGACAGGTTGGCCTAATTTTGAAATTCCATACACAAAATCATTTTTGCTCGTAGCCAATCTATTTTCAAAGTACGTACCACGGTTGATTACTACTTTCGAATAATCTCTCCATTTATCAGGGTAGCCAATTTTCTCAGTAAATGCATAGAGTTTTTCTTTGGCTTTAGTTTTGGTCGAATCACTCATCCAATCAAGTTTATTAATTCGATTTTCAAAAGCTGTTTTCAAATTCTTTACTAATTCCTTCATTCGTCGCTTGGCTTCTTCAGGAAAATATTTTTTTACATAAAGTTGGGCAAGTCCATGTCCAAGCGATTTATCTACGGCATCTGTAATATCTTCACCCCTTGGTTTTTGAGTTGCTTGTCCAGACAGCACTTTAGCGTATTCAAAAGATGCTTCTGTGAAAGGTTTGCTCAGAAAATCAGCGTAAGAAACCAATGTTTTGGCTCTTAAATAAGCTTTCCAGTCTTCGATTGATGCTGTAGCGAGCAAAGAGTTCAAACGGTCGTACTAGGCGGGTTGTTGTACATTCAGCGAATCTATTTTCACGCCCAATGCTGTAAAAAATGCTTGCCAGCCAATGTTTGTTTCTTTTTGGGCAATGGCTGAAACTGCTATTTTATTATAATTAGCCTGCACATTTCGGCGTTCGATATTAGTTTTGTGCGATGCCGCCAATTCTTTTTCGATTGCATAAGCTACCGAGGCCAATTTGTTTGCAGAAGCCGCATCAATCCCCGTAAGTTTAAACAAAGTGCTTAGGTAATTTTGATAAGCTTTCTGAATAAAAAGCGTCGAAGAATCGGTTCTAAAATAATAGTCTCTTTCGGGCAAACCGATGCCTGTTTGACCTAAATTGACTATATTGACGGCACTGTTTTTAATATCCGGCCCAACACGAAAACCGATAATAGAATAGTTATTAAATTTCTGTTGGTCGGCCACATACTTCATGATTCCAGCCACATCTTTGATGCCATCAATTTGTTTGAACATTGGCTTTAGGGGCTCAAAACCTCTTTTGTCGATGGTGTTCGTATCCATTCCAGCAGCATAAAAATCACCCACTTTTTGTTCGATACTACCCTTGAGGCTTTTGGCAGCCGAAACACTATCTAAAATGCCTTGTAGGCGTATGCGTTGCGGATAATTCATAAACGAATAAGCCCCAACACCCGATTGTGTAGAAGGAATTTCGGTAGAATTATACCATTTTCGATTGACGTACATAAAGAAATCATCGCCAGGCTTTAGGGTTGGGTCAATGCCCGTAATGCTTACTTTTTGGGCGAAGCTTGTACTGATGCAGGTTATTATAAACCAGAAAA
>JBBAKZ010000545.1:0-1823 GCA_040403275.1 Arcicella sp.
GAATCCCAAGTTTACCCTGCCACAATTGCAACAATTATACGAAGCTATTTTGGGGCAAAAACTTGACAGACGCAATTTTAGAAAGAAATTATTATCCATGCAAATTCTGAAACAATTACCCGAAAAACAACAGAATGTAGCGCATAAAGCAGCTTTTTATTACGAATTTGACAGAGAACGTTATGTGATTTTGATGAAAGAGGGAATTTATTTGGAGTTGGTGTAGTTGGGGCTATTGGCATTTAGCAATAAGCTTTTTTTCGATATGAATAAATTCCTATTTTCTTTACACTTATCCCTTTAAAAATCTTAAAACCAAAAGCTAAACGCTAATAGCTAAAAGCAAAAAAATATGAAAAATACCCAAGAAATAGGCGTTATCGTTGGACGTTTTCAAGTGCCGGAGTTGCATGCAGGACACGTAGAATTAATTCAAAGAGTGGTGGATAATCATAAACGAGTGACAATTTTCTTAGGCGTTACACCCGTGTTGGTTACGAAGAAAAACCCGCTTGATTTCATTACTCGCAAGGAAATGATTTTGAAGGTATTTCCTAACATTACTGTTTTGGCTTTGCCTGATAAGCCCAACGATTCCGATTGGAGTTTAGAATTGGACAAGCGAATCAGAGAAATTTTCCCGATTGGTGAAGCACTTTTATACGGCGGTCGGGATAGTTTTAGCGGTGTTTACACCGGAAGTTTTGAAACGACAGAAATCGAACAAATTGCTAATTTTTCGGGTACGGAAATGCGTAAAGAGGTAAGTCTGGAAACCAAGGCAAGTCCTGATTTTAGAGCAGGGGTAATTTTTGCGGCTTATAATCAATATCCAAAGGTTTTCCCAACCGTAGATGTGGCAATTATGCGAGGCGATGAAGTGCTTTTGGGACGGAAATCTCATCAAACTTTATTTAGATTTATTGGTGGTTTCGTTGATCCAACCGATGATAATTTTGAGCAAGCCGCCCAACGGGAAGCCCAAGAAGAAACGGGCGTTGAAGTGGGCAATTTACAATACGTTGGCACCGTAAGAATAGACGATTGGCGATATAGACACGAAGTAGATAAAATTATAACTACTTTATTTACAGCCGATTATGTTGCAGGAAATGCCAATGCTCAAGACGATATTGCTGAAATTAAATGGTTTAAAATCAATGATTTAACAGCAGAGGATTTCGTGGTTGAGCATCGGGTTTTGTGGGGATTGTTGGAGGTTTTTTTTAACTAAGGATAAAAACCAGCAAGCATCATTTCGAAGCGCTCTTCTATTTTGGTATCTTGATTTAGTTCTAATAATTTAATCGTTGCTTTGGCGATTGTTGTTTTTGCTTCTAAAATTCCTTTTTTAACTTCAAAATGCTCAAACCAGTCTTGAGTTCTTGGGTTAAATAATGGAATTAATGGACCATCAAGATGAAGAATCGTACTAATATTTGGACCTTTTTTCCAATTACAAGTAGAGCAAACGTAGGCAAGATTATTAAGTGAACTTGATCCACCATGTTGAATACCAATAATATGGTCAATATGATAATCAAAACTTGATAAATATTCTAAAACTCTGCAATATTCGCAACGATGACTTGCTCTTGACATAACTAATTTTCGAGTGGTACGAGAAATATAAGCACTCATTGGGCATTGAGTTTTTGAAGGGCTTTTGCTTTGGCTAATCTTACTATGTGTTCAACGGTCATAAATCTTTCCATTTCGGAATTTTCCTCTATCGTTAATCCATCAGTTTTGTTTTTTTCTAATAACAAATTGACTCGTTTTTGAGAATTAATTGAAGCTTTATATGCAAGCACACGACGTGG
>JBBAKZ010000546.1:0-1820 GCA_040403275.1 Arcicella sp.
GTTGGAAGATGCTTCATGGTATTTCGTCGCCCACCTTTGACAACGTTGCAAATGGTATGGAAGATAAGATTTTGGCGTACTTAAACCGTATGAAAACCAATGGCTTGTACGAATACAATTCTATCCCTTACATTGGCTACACCATAGCAGCTTTGTTAAATTTAGAAGCTTTTGCTTCTAAAAAAGTGAGTGCCGAAGCACGCAATGTATTGGATTACATGAATTGGACTTATGCCTTGGGAACTTACAAATTAAGGCATTATCCACCCATGCGTAGGCGGTACGAAAAAGCTAAAATTCAAGAGTTAACCACTGACTATCAGACTGTTTTCGTCAAATCTTGGTTAGGTTATGCACCCATTGAGCCATTTAATACCGATATTTCAAACGCAGAAGTTCATTCCTTGGTGGGTTCGTGTATGCCATATCGGCCTGCCGATAAAGTGGTAGAGGTAATATTTAACAAAGACAATGGCTATTTCGTAAAATTAGGTCACGGCAAAAATTCTTGTCCTGAAATATTCACTGCGGGCAAGCATTTTTTGCTTTCGGCAGGTGGGGCCAACCAAGGCAAAAACTCATTGGTTATCGCACGACCGACTACGCTTTTTCTAAATGACAATGCTCAAAAACTAGCCGAAACCTTTCATTTGACGGGAAAAGGAAACGATTTTATGAAATGGAACAATACGGGTGTTTTTAAAAACTTTGCTTGTGCTTCGGGAAAAGTCTTCGTACCGGAAGGGTTTAAGCCTATTTTGGAAAGAAATAATTGGACGGTTTATGAAGGAAAAAGCAAAGTCAAAATCGCAGTTTATGCGGCTGAGGGTGTAGGTTTGATGTTTATTATTGAAGAAACGAAAGCCGAAGAATTATTGGCAAATCTTGAAAAATCCAATCCGAATGATGAGCAATTAAAAACCAAATTCCAATTCCCTGATGGTCAAATCATCACTTACGATGTCAATACCCCTCAAAACAAATGGGTCATAAAATCTATTGATGGCAAATCGGTAAATAGAAATTTTCATACATGGGAATTGATAAATTATGAATCCAGAATTATTAATTAAACAAAATAGTATGAAAAGAGTAAATATCGTTTTCCTGTTTCTAATTCTGATAAGCACTTTTACTTACGCCCAAGACGCAATTTCATGGAAAATAATGGTGGCGGTTTCGCCCAAAATCCAACAAAATTTCATTAAAGGCGGACGATTATTGTTGCACGTTACTAAGCAACATGAACGAGAACCCCGCCTTCGTTCAGAAATCGCTTTTGGCGTAACTCCTCAACATTGGGATGCTAATTTGTCTTTTGTTATTGACTCAAAAGATAAAAATGTTTTAAATAGTGGCTTATCTAAACTAAAACCAAAGGCTTCGGATAAGTATTATTTTCAAGTTGTTTACAAGCAAAACATAGATGATGGCCAAGAAAATGCCGCTGGGAATTTGTACAGCAATATCGACTCTGTGTCGCTCTCTAATAATCTTCAACTAAATCTTACGCTCAATCAAATCATTCAGCCCACCAGTATTATTAAGCATGAATTCGTAAAATCAGTCGAAATAAAAAGCGCCTATCTATCAGAATTTTCGGGTAAACCTCGTTTTTTAAAGGCATCAATATTACTGCCATCTGGTTATTTTGAAAATCCTAACAAAACTTACCCGATTTGTTACCGAGCTGCTGGTTTGAATGGTCGCTACACGGCCATTAATGGCCTGATAAGCAATAAAGACTTTACAGATTGGTGGTTTACAAAAACCGCCCCTCAAATCATTTACGTTTTTCTTGATTCACAAGGCCCTTATGG
>JBBAKZ010000547.1:0-1816 GCA_040403275.1 Arcicella sp.
AGCTCTGGCAAAAAGATAATATTTCGGTAAACGAAAAAATTGAAAAATTCACCGTTGGGCGTGACCCCGAATTTGATGTGCTACTCGCCCCTTTTGATGTATTGGGATCGTTAGCGCATACTCGTATGTTAGCGAGTATTGGACTTTTGGAAGCATCGGAATTGGCTGAAATTCAGCAAGAATTGAAGCATATTTATCAAGAAATTCAATCGGGAAATTTTGAAATTGAAGAGGGTATTGAAGACGTTCATTCGCAAGTAGAACTCCTTTTGACTCGTAAATTAGGTGAAGCAGGCAAGAAAATCCACTCGGGACGTTCACGCAATGACCAAGTTTTGGTGGATTTGAAACTCTTCACTCGCTCACGTTTACAGGAAGTGGCCGAGGCAAGTAATAATCTTTTTGAATTATTGATTTCGTTAAGCGATAAATTCAAAGATGTGCTTTTGCCAGGATATACGCATTTACAAATTGCCATGCCATCCAGCTTTGGTTTATGGTTTGGGGCGTACGCTGAAAGCTTGGTGGACGATATGGAAATGCTTCAAACGGCCTATCGCATTGCCAATAAAAATCCATTGGGTTCGGGTGCGGGTTATGGTTCCTCGTTTCCTTTGAACCGAACGATGACCACGGAACTCCTTGGTTTTCAAGAACTTCACTACAACGTTGTTTATGCTCAGATGTCTCGTGGAAAAACTGAATTGTTCGCTACCACTGCCATTGCTCAAGTGGCTTCAACGCTTTCTCGTTTGGCGATGGACATTTGTTTGTACAATTCCCAAAACTTTGGATTCATCAAATTACCCGATGAAATGACCACGGGAAGTTCAATTATGCCTCACAAAAAGAACCCCGATGTGGCGGAATTGTTGCGAGGAAAAACCAATAGAATGAAAGGTTTACCCAATGAAATTCAGTTGGTGATGGGAAATCTTCCCTCGGGTTATCACCGTGAGATGCAGATTTTGAAGGAAGTTTTAATGCCCGCTTTTGACGAAATTTTGAATTGCTTAGACATGACGTACTTTATGCTTTCAAATATCGAAGTAAAAGATAATATTTTGGCGGATGAGAAGTACGATATGCTATTTTCAGTAGAACGAGTCAATGAATTAGTTTTGCAAGGCATTCCATTCCGAGAAGCCTACAAAATTATTGGCAATGAGATAAATGGAGCAACGTATTCACCCAATCGAAACTTAAATCATACGCACGAAGGAAGCATCGGAAATCTTTGTAACCCTCAGATTACGAACATGATGAAAGAAGCTTTAGGAAGATTTAATTTTGAAAAAGCTACTTCAGCCATTGATGATTTATTAAAATAGCGCATTTCTATTTTTTAAAGATTGGTGTTTTTTAGTGATGCTGACCTTAAATTCCACCCTTTATTAGGGGTATTTTTATGAAGAAAATTTTATTTTTCACGCCTTATGGTGGCAGAACGGGCTCCGAAATGTTGCTGTGGAATATTTTTAAAAATCTAAACTTCGATAAATTTGAAGTTGCTATTTATTGCGACAAAATCGGTGGTCTTAAAGATGAATTACCCGCAAATATTCCCTATTATACTTCTCCTTTCAACACGTTTGGACTATCACTTTTTTTTCGCAAATTATTGACAAAATTCGGGTATTCGGTTTATGAAAAAAATATCATCAAGATCCATCAGGAATTCAAACCCGATTACTGGTATCTCAATACCAATCATTCAGCCCATTTTGCGAATCTTGCTCAAAAATTAGGTGTAAAAATTATCTCGCATATTTCAGAAATGCCTTATCTGCTGTATGAATCCGTTTTAGCGACTGAT
>JBBAKZ010000548.1:0-1813 GCA_040403275.1 Arcicella sp.
CATCACAGGAGCATCTTCGGGAATTGGAAAGGCTTTGGCATTTTCTTTTGGACTGGAAGGGGCCAAAATTGTTATTACCGGAAGAAAAGCCGCTCCATTGCTCGAAGTAAGTCAGGAATTAACCGAAAAAGGAATTGAAAATTTCGCCTTCGTTTCGGATGTGAGCATTGAAGCCGATAATATTGAAATGATTGAAAAAACCGTTGAAAAATACGGTAAAATTGACATTCTGATTAATAATGCGGGAATTTCAATGCGTTCGATGTTTGCGGATTGCGATTTGAAAGTGATTAAAACGGTGATGGATATTAATTTCTACGGAACAGTTTATGCTACAAAATATGCCCTGCCGTATATTAAAGCCACAAAAGGTTCAATTGTTGGTGTTTCATCCATTGCAGGTTACCGAGGTTTGCCCGTTCGTTCGGGATATTCTGCTTCAAAATTTGCCGTAAATGGCTTTTTAGAAGCTTTACGCACGGAATTATTGCACACGGGCGTACACGTTTTGACTGCTTGCCCGGGATTTACGGCTTCTAATATTCGGGTTGCTTCTTTGGGTTCAGATGGAAATTCAAAAGGGGAATCAATGCGGGATGAAGGCAATATGATGTCTTCGGAGGAAGTAGCCGATAGCATTTTAAAGGCGGTCAAAAATCGAGATAGAGGAATGGTTTTGACCTTGCAGGGAAAAGCGATTATTTTAATTAATAAGCTATTTCCAAAATTGGCGGATAAACTCACTTTTAATGCGTTGGCGAAAGAAAAAGATTCACCCTTGGCCGGCCAATAATAAATAAGGACGACTTTTATTTGAAGAAAGTCGTCCCGAAAATTTAAAATAATTCCCCCATATCCGCATACATTTCTTGAAATCGCTTAATGACTTTTTGGATAAAATAATCATCAATCATTTCACGGATGGCGGCTTCGGAAGCATCCATTTCAGCAATTTTATACACTTGTTCCAAATCAGGCGTTTCAAATTTGACAAAATATTTGGCGTTCCATTTATACAGGGAAATTTTCAAGTCTGGGCTTGAACCAACAAGTTCACCGATGAAATACATTTATTTGGGGTTGGGGTAGGATTTGGGGTTTGAATTCTACGTAGAGTTTTTTAACCCCTAAATCCAAACCCCAAACCACCATTTAGGCTTCTTCTTCAATCACCGTTATTTTCTGAATGTGATCTCCTTCACGAATTTTGTCGATTACGTCTAAACCTTCCACTACTTTTCCAAAACAAGTATGCTTGCGGTCTAAATGCGCAGTATTCGCACGACTGTGACAAATAAAGAATTGAGAACCGCCCGTATTTGGTCCTCGGTGCGCCATTGACAAAACGCCACGGTCGTGGTATTGATTATTGCCCGTTAATTCATCAGGAATTGAATAACCAGGGCCTCCGCCACCCGTTCCATCCGGGTCGCCCCCTTGAATTACGAAATTTGGGATTACTCTATGGAAAGTTAATCCATCATAAAAGCCCTTTTTAGCTAAATCAGTAAAGTTTTTTACGTGAATTGGAGCATCCTGCTCATAAAATTCAATTACCATTAGACCTCTGTCGGTCAGCATTTCTGCTTTAATCATTTTTCAGTTTTGAGCTATGAGTTTTGACCGTTGAATAAATTTTTCCCAAAGTCAGACTCTGTTTGTTAATCATTTTCTACAAAATTAGCAACAAAAGGGGTTAAGTCATAGTTCAAATTTTAACCTTACCCCGCAGAATATCAAAATACATGATGAAATCACTGGCCAGACTGTAAAAAGGATATTTGAAAGTAGCGGGTTTATTTTTCTCGAAAAA
>JBBAKZ010000549.1:0-1812 GCA_040403275.1 Arcicella sp.
TTACCGAAGCCCTTAAAGGATTATGCCATTTTACGTCCTTCTTTTCAAATGATTTCAAAGGAAGAGTATGAAAAAATCAAAGCCTATTACATCGAACAGGCACCTAAATCACTTGCAGCACCCAATTATACCCCTTTAAAAGAAATAAAAGGTCTTTTTTCTGTGGAAGATGTTTCCTTGGAAATACCAAATGGCACCTTTCCCAATGTGACTAACGTGTCGATTAACGAGGAGAGCCAACAAATACTGGCAGGCGACCAGTCGAATAGAATCATTTGGCAATTGGATTCAAAGGGGAAGGCACTCCTGAAAATGTACAATCAAAATGCGCTTACTCATGTCGAAAAAACAAGAGAGGTTAGTAATCAATTTTATTTCACTTACATCGGAACCACCACTCAGGCAAATCCAGACGTGAATGGCTATACAAACTTGGTTCTATTGGAAAAAGGAAAATTCCAGATTAAGCAAAACTTGATGAAAGGTTTGAATCGGCCCATTTATTTGTCGGCGAAAAATCTCGATGAGGAAGCCAATGATGAATTAATTCTCAGTGAATTTGGCTTTAAGGAAGGTGGCTTATCGGTGTGGAAAAAAGATGCCAAAGGCAATTTTCAAAAGAAAATTTTAAATGATCAAACGGGTGCAAGCTGTACCCTTGTAAAAGATTTTAACCACGACGGTCGCATCGATATCGTAAGCCTTTTTGCACAAGGGAATGAACAGGTGATCCTCTATTTGAATCAAGGAAAGTTGAACTTTAAGCAGCAAGTCTTACAACGATTCCCCTCTATTTATGGGACGAGTTCATTTGATTTAGTTGACATGGATGGGGATGGGGATTTGGATTTAATCTGTACTGCAGGGGATAATGCAGATTTTTCAACAATTTTAAAGCCTTATCATGGCGTTTATATCTATCAAAATACCGGAAATTTTAATTTCAAACCTTGGCAATTTTATCCACAAAATGGGGCTACCAAGGCCCTTGCTGCCGATTTTGACGGCGACGGAGACCAAGATATCGCCTCGATTGCGCTTTTTCCAGATGTAGAGAAGCGCTCACAGGAAGGCTTTATGTACATCGAAAATGAAGGAAAAACTTTTGTACAAAAAACATTACCTATTCAGCATTTAGGTCGCTGGAGTGTCATGGATGCTGGAGATATCGATGGCGATGGGGACATTGATTTAGTGCTTGGTAGTCATGCTGTGGCTAAATTCCCATCCGGGGGATTCGATCCAGCCTGGAAACAAGCCAAAGGCTTGCTCATTTTACGAAATACACGCAAATGAGGGCTTTGATTTTATTCTTTTTATTTTGTTTGCCCCTCAGTGCTTGGGCACAAAAAAATGGTTACGTGATTTTATCGGGTCAGGTGCTTGACATGGAAACAAAAACACCCTTAGAAGGTGCCAATATCCTTTTTTCAGGCCTATCGATTGGTGCTAAAACAGACTCTTTGGGTCGATTTTCCCTAACATTAGCGGCCAGAAACTACCAAGTTGTCGTTCGGAGTTTAGGCTATAAATTCAAATTAGTGCGCATCGAATTGATTAAATCAATGGACAT
This sequence comes from Arcicella sp., assembly GCA_040403275.1. Classification (GTDB taxonomy): domain Bacteria; phylum Bacteroidota; class Bacteroidia; order Cytophagales; family Spirosomataceae; genus Arcicella. The sequence goes on from JBBAKZ010000549.1 coordinate 1,574, forward strand.
TTCGGTGTCTTTACAACGCGCAGAGCAATTGCTCGACGAAGTCGTTATCACCGCCGAGAAAGCGGATGCGAATGTGAATCGCGCCATTATGGGCGTGGAAAAGATGTCTTCTAAAACGCTTAAAAAATTACCAAATCTAATGGGTGAGGCTGACGTGATTCGAAGTATTATGTTGTTGCCGGGTGTTTCGACCATCGGCGAAGGGGCCTCTGGGTTTAATGTTCGAGGAGGAAATGTGG
>JBBAKZ010000550.1:0-1812 GCA_040403275.1 Arcicella sp.
AGCAGCAATCCAAAAGTATTTGAAACGAGACATTGTATACTTTTCATCTGAATTTAAAATTATAGGCTAAAGAAACCAAGGGCGAAGCAAAGACACTTAACTCATAAACCTTCGTGCCGCTTTTCCCATTCGTAAAAAATACTGAATATGGATTTGAACGGCCATAAACATTGTAAACCGTAAAAATCCAACTTCCTTCCCAACGCTTTTCTCTCATGCTTGGATTCGTAATCGTCCAAGAAAAATCAAGCCGATGATAATCTGGAATTCGATCGTTATTTCGAGCTGTGTAAAGCGGCAATTGTTGTCCATTAAGCGTGTATGTTCCCGTGGGTGACGAAAAAGGACGCCCTGTATTGTAAGCAAAAATGAACGAAAAGCTGTTATGTTTATCGGGCGTTGCGTTCAACACAATATTGACCGAATGCGGTTTATCAAAATTTGATGCGTACCAATTTCCGTTATTAATTCTTTGTTCAGCAAATGGACCCGTTGTTAATTGTAAAGACCTTGCGAAAGTATAACTCACCCAACCAGTCAATTCTCCCTTCTTTTTGGAAATCATAAATTCTGCCCCAAAAGAACGCCCTCGACCTTGCAAAAGTTGTGTCTCAATCGTGGGATTCAACTGCAAATTGGCACCTGAAATGTAATCAATCGTGTTTTCAGTATCTCTAAAATAAGTTTCCAGTGATGCTTCCCAAACGTTTTCATTCCACGTTTTGAAATATCCAAATGAAACAAAATCACTTATTTGAGGTAAAATATTTTCATCAGAAATTTTCCAACGAGAAGTGGGTAACGGTGTCGTATTATTAGTGATTAAATTCAAGAATTGTTGCATGCTGTTATAACCAAACTTTATTGAAGTCATGGGATTGAATACGTAAACCGCCGTTATTCTTGGCTCAAATCCGCCGTAAGACTTTGCAACTCCTTCTTTTTTTTCGGATGAAATTAAGGTAATCGATGATTTTGGCTCATCGGCTTGATATTTTCTAATCTCGGACGGCCCTAAATTCAAAAATTGGGCATACCGCAATCCATATTGAACGGTCAATTTTTCATTTACTTTAAACTCATCATCGGCATGAACGGACATTTCTAGAGATTTTTCTGTTGCCAATTCAATCGTGGAAATCTTTGAAACGATACCTTGATTTAAAATTCCTGGACTCAAATCGTACTGAATGGCATTAAATCCAACATTTGTTCGATGATTTTCTCTAAATCCGTGATCAATATTTACTTTAAAACTTTTGTATTCAATATTATTCTTCAAATCAATACGGTTCACTGAATCAGGCGATTCCGTTACTGTTTTATAATTACTAAACGCTCCCAAAACTTCCAAACTTGTTTTAGGGTTGAAATAATGATTCCATTTCAAAGAAGCATTTGCGTGTCCGTAACTAAAATCTGTTTGTTTCGCAATTACATTTTCAAGGCTAAATAAGGAATCGACTCGATAAAAATCCTGACTAAAATACGTGGATAATGAAATCGTATTTTGCGTATTGGGTTTATAAAAAACCTTGTTGGCGATGTCGTAAAAATTGGCTCTAGTATTTTTCAGATTATCAGGAGCAAAAGCTTTAAACCAAAAGTCATTAAAGGAGACTCTTCCTGCCGCCAAAATGGAAAGTTTATTTTTAATTAAAGGTATTTCTAACAATAAACGATTGGAAATTGGTCCCACACCACCCTCGAATCTAAATTTTTCGAGACTTGGTTCAATCATTTTTATATCTAAAACGGCGGCCGTTCTTCCGCCAAAACGGGCAGGAATACCTCCTTTATACAGTTCTAATT
>JBBAKZ010000551.1:0-1806 GCA_040403275.1 Arcicella sp.
GTTGGAATTTTTATCGTCCTTGGCTTAGCAATTCTCGTCATAACCATATTTACCTTGGGTGGACAGAAAAAAGCATTTGTAAAAACATTTGCGCTTAATGCTATTTTTAATGACGTAAGTGGGTTGGCAATTGGTGCTAATGTTTTGTTTTCGGGTGTGAAAATTGGAACGGTGAAAAAAATTGAATTTTACGGAGATTCACAAGTAAAAGTATTGATGAGTATCGAGAATGATGCGGAGGCTCACATTCATAAGAATGCATTGGCAAAAATTGGCTCAGATGGCTTGATTGGTAATAAAATTGTGGTCATTTATGGAGGAAATAAAACGCAACCGCCAGTGGCAAAAAATGATTTGTTGCGGGTTGAAAATGGCATGAGTACCGATGATATGCTGGCAACTTTACAGCAAAACAATAAAAATTTAGTGGATATCACTTCCAGTTTTAAGCATATTAGTAAGCAAATAGATTCGGGAAATGGCGTTTTAGGAAAATTAATTAGCGATCCCGCTTTAGGGGTAAAATTGGCAAGTACGATTAATAACCTTCATGAGGCCGTGGATAATTTCAAAACGGCGTCATTGTTTGGAAAAAATGTAATGGGTAATTTTGAGCAACTTTCCAGCAATTTTAAAAATCCAACCAATTCTATCAACAGAATTGCTAACGATAGTGTTGCCTATAATAAAATTGTGGGAACGGTTACGCAGTTGCAAAATGCCGCCAGTTCTTTGAATAAATTTACGGCTAATATAAGAACCGTCAGCGATAGGTTGAACAGAAAAGATAGTCCACTTGGGCTGGTATTAAACGATTCGGCAACCGCCAATGCATTGAAAGCAATGATTAAGAATTTACAGTCCAGTAGTTCAAAATTGAATGATGATTTGGAAGCAGTTCAGCACAATTTTCTATTGAAAGGTTTTTTCAAAAAGCGAGCAAAAGAACTGGAGAAAGCCAAAGAAAATAAAATCATGCAGTAAAATAATTGCCCATTCTCTGGTAAACAAGATTTTTAAGAGACTTAGCCCTTTCGATCGTTTCACACGCTTGGGAGGGCTAACATGTTTAAGGGTGTTTGTAATTGATGGTAGCCAAATCCTGCGGGCTTTTGATAAGCGCCCCCGCCCATAAATTATCAAATAACTGATTGCAAATGTTTTAAATCAAATTGTTTATGCTAAATTCATAGTTTGTAACACGTAACTGGTCATTCATTATTCACTATTTTAATACATGAAACACATTTTTAAAAATCTTACCTTTTGGGTATTAACTGCTATTACTGCGGGCGTTTTATTGGGACATTTTTATCCCTCAATTGCCCTACAACCCATCTTAGAAAAACCAATAAAATTTAGCCTCTATTTTTCAGAATTTGAAATAAAAACCACCTTTAGCGAGCTTTTGAGTAGTTTTTTTATCAGCATTGTCAAATTTTTCATTTGTCCAATCATCTTCTTAACCATCACTTTGGGCATTATTTCGATGGGTGATTTAAAGAAAGTTGGTAAATTAGGAGCAAAGGCGTTGTTATATTTTGAGGTTGTTACTACTGGGGCTTTACTCATCGGGGTAATTATTGCCAATGTTATTCGTCCTGGCGACGGCGTCGTAACTTCCGAAATCAAAGGCGGAGATATTTCTAAATATACCAAATCAGCCGAAGTTGGTTTTAGTTGGATGAAGTTCTTTTGGGATAATGCCACGTTGCAAGTTTTGTTATTCGCTATTGTCATGGGCGTAGTTTTGAGTAATTATTCGGGAAGACAAAAAGTGGTCGATTTTTTCGCCCCCATTTCCAA
>JBBAKZ010000552.1:0-1802 GCA_040403275.1 Arcicella sp.
GAGCGTACCATTCAAATTTATATCAAATTTTTTAACCCTTGATGTAGCTGAAAAAGAGATGGGCGACAACTTAAATTGTTGGGCAAAAAAGTTGTAATTACTCGATAATGAAAAATTATCTAACAACGTAACCTTTTCAAATTCCTTGGCGGCCGTATCCGATTTTGACTTCACTTTTGCCTCCAAAGTATTGGAAATACTGAAATTTATACCTCCCGATTGACTGCCATAATTGGTTAATCGTGGGTCGAAAGTTGAAATTCTTCTGAAGGTTCCTACTACTTGTTTTCCATTAATCGTTCTGACATCCGTGCCTTTGGTGCTAACTTGTACTTCTTGGTAAAATCCATAAGTTGGGTCGGTGAAATCTGGGGTGTAATTAAGACTAACCGAAGGACTAATAATATGCCTAATTCCACGTAAACGGCCTTTATTGAAGTTGATAGTACCGTATAAACGGGTGTTCATACTGGCAGAAAAATTGTACTGATAATCTGGGAAAAATCCTTGTCCCGATGAGTCAATATTTACCACGCCATTCCTTGCCAACGTATCACTGGCGTAGGGTTTAAAACTAGCATCACCTGACTGAATAAATTCGTATTTGAACTTGCGGCGGTACACATTTCCCGAAAGACTCATGCCCGGCGTTAAATTGATATATTTACCCAATTTAAGATTTGGCAGTGACAATGGAATCGAGTAATTCATTCTGAAATTGGCATTTTTTAATATTTCAGGCAAATTTTCAAGATTAAATCCAATCACCCCATCACGAGCTAAACTCGCTGTTTGGTTTGCCGCCAATCTTGGGTCAACAATTAACGGTTTGTTTGGGTCGGTATCAAGCGTATCTTTTTGACGGTTTACGTTGTAAGGTAAACTATTATAGGCACGATTGTTCAAAGCTACTTGATTGGTAATTCCGAATGAACCGCTGAAATCTAATCCCAAACGAAAACCATCCCAAAAACGCTCAGTTACCGCATTTTTCTTCTTGAAAGGTTGAAATTGATTTAATCCGAAAGAGAAATTATTATTGACATTGACCGCTTTGGTAATCGTATTTTGGTCGGCTTGCAAACTCAAACTGGTACGAATGGTCTGCCCAAAATTTCTTGAATATTGAATGGATGAATTCAAAGCGGTTGAAATATAACTATTGGAAGTTACGCTATTAAACTGCGCATTTGAATTACTTTGAACGTTTACCGAAGCTGAAAAACTCGAATTTCCTCGACTTTGCGGTGAATGCGACCATTGAATTCCAAAATCGTTCCGAGTTTGGCGATTAAATTCTTTTCCATCATTACTATTCCTGAAGGTCAAGTTGAAGGCACCACCGTAACGATAACGCTTGATATATTGAGAATTGGCCGTTAATCCAAAACTACCTTTTGAATAAATTTCACCCGTCAATTTCAAGCCAATATTTTCACTGATAGCAAAATAATATCCGCCATCACGCAGGTAAAAACCACGTCCAAGCGGTTCATCGCCATAAGTGGGCATCACAATGCCCGAGGTTCCATTTTCTTGCGGTGGTTTATACGGGAAAAAACCAAAAGGCAGACCAATCGGCAAAGGAATTTCATTGAGTTCAAACCTAAAAGGTCCCGAAACGATTTCCTTTTTTCCAACCATTTTAATTCTCGAAGCCCGAATATTGTAATGAGGATGTGCTAGATTACAAGTCGTATAAATGGCATTTCGGATGTAGAGATTATCTTCATTGTCCTTTTTTACACTCATGCCTTGTACATACGCATCGCCTTGCTTGGTAATTAAGCCTTTAATAATGG
>JBBAKZ010000553.1:0-1795 GCA_040403275.1 Arcicella sp.
CCAGCTGTTAATCGGGAAGGAATACCAAGCGATCGCAACATCACCGTTAAGACTGTTGAAAAATGATCGGGATAACCGCCTTTGTACTTAAACAAAAACGCTTCCACTAAATCGTCATTTTTTTCAAAATAGGGCAAATCCGTGCGGATCGTGTAATTTTGCTTGAGGGATTGGGTTAAAAATAGGGCGACATCATAGACTGAATTAATCGGTTGGGGAGATTTGGAAAGTAATTCAATGGCTTTTTGACGAACTTTATCGTTGATTTCGGGAGGAATTTGTAAAAACCGTTTTTTCATGCCCTCTTTATATTGAGTCGGTGCTTTGCGTAGGGCAGTGCGATCACGGTAGGGGACTTCAGAAATAACGGTGTAGGTCAAGCCCTCTAACAATCCAACGGGAGAGCGTAAACTATTATTTTGGTCTAAACCAATCTCTTTTGTCGGAAAATAAACCGATTTTGGAACCGCTAAATGGGGGATTACGTTGGGTAATTCCTTCACCGCCGTATAGGTCTGGACAATCCGCTTCGTCTCACTCAAGCCAGAATTAGGAGAAATATCAAAACGGTATGACCAAGGCGATCGCTGTATTTTAGAAATATTCTGATCCCCGCTAATTTCCCAACCCTGACCCGTATAGCGATCAAAGGATAACGCCTGCCAAAACCCAGGAGCTTGGGAACGAATCCGCAATACAACTTGGGATTTCATTCCTCCCCGCAAATTTTGATTCATCTTGCTGTTGAAACCATAGTAAAAGGTATCATCCATCAAGCCAGCCCCTTTAGTCGGACTATTTCCCTGACCCCCTTGACCCCCTTGACCTTCTTTTCCTTCTTTAACGTAGCCAGGATTAATCAGGTTTTTATTTTGATTATTAAATTCTTTGTTCTGAATATCGGTCGGGCCGCCAACAGGAAAACTTTGCAATTGATAACTGGGAAAGCGGGGCATAATCGCAAAGATAGCTAACCCTAACGCCAGGGTAATTCCTAGAATAATGACTAATCTTTTGGGATAGAGGACTGAATAGGGGGATTTTTGACCAATCTTTTGTTCTTTTTTAGACTTATTACGGGAAAACCAAGATATTTCTGCGTCAATTTTTTCTAATCCTAAACGGGAACGATAATCTAACACCAAAGCAGGCAACGCGATCGCCAAAAAAAGCAATAACCAAGGCGCAAAGGTCATGGTCTGGGAAAGGGTTCCCGCAACCCCTAATAAAATGAGACCAATTACCATCGAATAACCCAAATCTTTTCGGCGCGGTAAATCAAAACTATGGACAACCTGCAACTGTACTAATAATCCCGCAAGAGTAATCTGGCTATTGTTTAAATTCGCCACCAGATTGCTTAAAAAAACAAAGAGAACCCCCAACATGGCGATCGCTAACAAAAACTTGAGCGTAATATTGCGATAAGATCGACGATGCCAACTAAAAACCGCCCCAATAATACTAAGGGGAATAGCCCAAAGACTCCAATCCTGTTTGGCCGCCACATCGGTCGCAATGAGCCCGACAATCACTAAGGCCTGTACCAAAATCCGAAAAAGAATAGATTATTCGGTTTTTGCGGAAGGAATTGCGTCCATACGCTGTTGTATCGACTCAAACCAACTGTATTTGCGGGAGGAGAGGTTTGCCATTGGCTGTTGGGGAGAAGGAAAGAATACTGAAATCAGATATTAAGATCTACTTATTTTATCCTTTTGTCTGAAAATAAGCTAAAGAATAATTCCGTTGAATCAGGCTACACTAGGAAAGCAGGTCACAACAAAAACCGAAA
>JBBAKZ010000554.1:0-1790 GCA_040403275.1 Arcicella sp.
GGAGCTTTAAGAACAGCCCCAGGATGTTATCCGAGTGGAGGTTTGTACTCTGGTCGTGAAACCCCGGCAAAAGCACTCACAGGTGGTACAACGGGTGGAAATGGCGTTTACCCAATGATTACTTCGGTCAATCTTAAGTTTTATCAAATCGAAGCAATCTTAGATGGTGGACTAGCAGGCGATGCACGAAAATTATTTGAAGCAGCTATTCGTGATCACATCACGAAAGTGGTCAATTTGGGCCTAAAAGTTGACCCTGCTAACGCTAAATCACCCTCTGCCGTTGAAATTACTGATTATGTAAATGCTCAATTAAAAGCTTATGATGCAGCACCTTCAAATACAGCAAAATTGAATATAGTGATGAAGCAAGCGTGGTTTAGTTATTGGGGACAAGGCGTTGAAATTTGGAATGCAATGCGCAGAACCGGTTATCCTACCGCTATTCAAAATCCGATTTTGAAACCGCAACGTCAATTTGCCTTGCGTTTGCCGTATCCTTCACAGGAAGGAAATTTAAATCCTAATGCTGCTGATAAAGTTGCATCGATAATTTTCGATAGAGATCCTGTATTCTGGGATAAAGTTTTACTAAAATGGCAATTCTAATTTCTGATAAAGAAATTCTAAATTTTCATTTCGAAGATTATAAAATCATTTAAAATTTAAAAATCATGATTAAGAAAATATTTTCAATTGGCTTTGCTCTAACACTCGTGCTAATTTTCGAGTCTTGTCGAGATGAAAGCCTCAATCCAAACCCCGTTTTTGAACCAGGAGTACATGGCTTTTGTATTTTTGACGGAATTGCTTTTAATGGAAAGATTAATGTAAGACCGCAACCATACGAATCAGATTACGCAAATAATTTTCCTACTTCAGCTCAAGACAAAGCAAAAGTTGACTTAAAAATCCGTTGGGTTTCTTTGGACAATAAATTAACGGTAAATAAAATCGAAATTTATGTTGAAATGAAAGAATACTATACGGATGCAGATGGCAACGATAAAACGGTGTCATTAGGTCAAAAATTAATCAATACGATTTCAACTCCGACTGGTAATCGTCAATGGAACGCCTTTAGTATAACTCCACTGCAAGTTTATACAGCTTTTAAGGATGCCAAAGTGAAATACGATAAAGTGAATGACACGCCTGTTTTTGCAAATCCCAAAAACCCACGTCCTACTGGAAAATGGTTCAATAAAAGCGAAGACTTAATCGTTACCTGGAGGCTTTACACACCAGATGGTAATGTTTTCAAATCTTGGAGTCCAAGTGGTGTTTGTGGCGATGTTACGTCGGTTTCAGAAGCAAATTCAAATTGTCAATTAACATTTGACGTAAAATAATATTTTTTGCAATTAAATAAAAAAAGGTGCGAATACTTTGCACCTTTTTTTATTTAATAATGTACTGAAAAATCAAATTAAACATTTCTTGGGTTGAATTCCATCCAGCAGCAATTTTTCGAGGTGGCGAAAAACTATTTCTTGGATTCTTTGCCGTATTATCATAAGTCACTTCTGCATAAATAACAGAACCAATCGGAATTTTTAGCGCTTCTTTGTATTGATAGGTCATTTGCCAATCAAAATCCCACTTAGATATTTTTATTAAAGGAATCAAATCTCCGCCAGGAGTAATCGCAAAACTTCTCAATGATTTTCCTAAAAGATGCATGTGGGGTTGAACCGATAGCACAGTGATTTCATAAGGCAGTTCAACTGATTTAGCGTAAAAAGTAATAATTGAATCGGCTGGAATCTCAAAGGGCTGATTCGTTATAT
>JBBAKZ010000555.1:0-1785 GCA_040403275.1 Arcicella sp.
TTAACATCGTAAATATAACCGTAAACTGGAATGTATGAAGGCACCAAAGGATGTGATTTTATTCTTTTGACATCTTCAATAATACTTTCTGTTTGATTGCTGATGGTTAAGAAAGAAATGTGTTTTGCTTCGCTTGAGCCCCCTTCTTCTGTAACATTTTTCCAGCCATTTTCGTCAACCGAAGCCGTTGATAGGCTTTTAGATAATAAATCACGGATAATTTCATCAGTAAAATACTCCATCCCACAATCGGTATGATGAATTACAAACCATTCGGCGGTTCCCAATAATTTGTGAGAAATCACTAAAGAACGAATCGCATCATCGCTCGCCCTGCCGCCTGCATTTCTGATTACGTGGGCGTCACCTTCTGATAAACCAGCATATTTGGCTGGGTCTAAACGTGCGTCCATGCAGGTTAAGATGGCAAATTGTCGGCTCGGCGGTAAAGCTAAATTACTTTTTTCACCAAAAGACTCGACGTAATTTAGATTTGCGTCTAATACTTCCTGATGTACTTTGCTATTTTCTTGTTGTAAAAGTTCTTTGTTGGTCATTTTCTTATTTTTAACAAATTTACGTCCATTGACCGCACAATGGTGCTTCGTTTACGGATTATTTTCCCAACTCATGAAATTAATCAGTAATGGTAAATTTACAGAATAGTTTACAAATCGAGGTTTTTTGAACCAATCACCTATCGTAATTGCTAAAAAATTAGCTGACAATTTTGAAAGAATTGCGAAATAAAAAATAACTTTTCTTATTGGACAATCAAAGAAAGCTAATTGACGAAAATCTCTATTAGCGTATTTTAGCTTAACGTCATAAAAAAACGTATTTTTGTTTTTGTAAAATTCTCACAGAATCCAATGCGTTACCTTGACCCAAAAAATGATTTAACCTTCAAAAAAGTATTCGGACAACACCCGCATTTGCTCGTTAGTTTTTTGAATGCGCTTTTGCCCTTAGAAGCTACTATTTTATCAGTAGAATATCTTCCACATGAATTAGTTCCTGAAATTCCTGTGTTGAAATATTCCATTGTTGATGTTCGTTGTACGGATCAGAATGGACGGCAATTTATCGTTGAAATGCAAATGTTGTGGACGGATGCATTCAAAAGAAGAGTATTATTCAATGCTTCAAAAGCTTACGTTCAACAGTTGGGGAAAGGTAAAGTATATGAAAGTTTACAGCCTGTTTATTCACTCAATTTGGTTAATGAAACGTTTGAGCCCGCAATTCCTGATTTTTATCACCACTATAAAATTGTTCATCAGCAGCATCCCGATAAATTTCTTAAAGGATTAGAATTGGTATTTGTGGAACTACCGAAGTTCAAAGCCAAAAATATTTCAGAGCGAAAAATGCAATTGCTTTGGTTACGTTTTATGACTGAAATTGAAGATAGTTCAGAAGAAATTCCGGAAGAATTATTGCGAAATCCTATTATCAAGGAAGCCGTAGATTACCTTCAAGAATCAGGTTTCACTAAAGGAGAATTAGCAACTTACGATAAATATTGGGATGATATTCGTAGTGAAATGACCTTGATGAATGCTGCTAAAGCGGAAGGGTTAGCTGAGGGTAGAGAAGTGGGAAGAGAGGAAGGAAGAGAGGAAGGAAGAGAGGAAGGAAGAGAGGAAGGAAGAGAGGAGGGAATTGAAGAAGGTAAAAAAATAAGTATCATCCAAATGGCTAAAAAAGGAATTGAGAATGGATTGACAAACGACCTTATTAAACAATTTACAGGTTTGACAGATAATGAAATAGATAAATTAA
>JBBAKZ010000556.1:0-1781 GCA_040403275.1 Arcicella sp.
TTTTGGCAATACTACACCGTCAATAACGTGTACTACTCCATTTGAACCTTTTAAATCAGCAGCAATAACGTAGGCAGAACCGCCTTTTTCGTCAGTAAGTTTTACTTTGCCGTTATCTAAAGTTACTGTTAATTTTCCACCACTTACCGTTGTAACGACAGCTTTTCCTTGACCTGCTTTTACAGCGCCAATCACTGCGGCAGCATCCAAGTTTCCACTAACAACGTGGTAAGTAAGAATTTTTGCTAAGGTTGCTTTATTTTCTGGTTTCAATAATGTTGTTACCGTTCCTGCTGGCAATTTATCGAAAGCGGCATTGGTTGGAGCAAAAACGGTGAAAGGCCCTTTACCTTTCAAAGTACCAACTAAATCTGCTGCTTTCACTGCAGCTACTAATGTTGTATGGTCGGCAGAACCGATAGCGATATCTACGACATCTTTTGTTTGTCCAAAAGATACCATCGGTGCAAATGCAACTAATAAGCCTAAGATTAATTTTTTCATTTTGTTTGTTAGTTTAATTGTGAGTAATGTAAACTGAACCATTTGTAAGACTTTTTGTTTATTTTTATTTTGAAATTTTAAATAAAAGTGTTAATGAATTTCCATTTTAAGATTTAAATATTGCTCGTAAGTTTTGCTAATCATTTGTATGAAAATAAAGTCTGCTCATTTCTATTTTTGTGCTACAAAAAAATCAAGTATCTTTATATTACACAATTAACGCATCAACAAATGCCATATCCACATCTTTTTCAACCGCTTGATTTAGGCTTTACCACTTTAAAAAACCGAATCCTGATGGGTTCTATGCACACAGGTTTGGAAGAAAGTAAAAATGGTTTTTACAAACAAGCCGCCTATTTTGCCGAACGTGCCAAAGGTGGCGTTGGCCTCATCGTTACGGGTGGGGTTTCGCCCAATCGTGCGGGTTGTGCTTTGCCTTTTGGTAGTAAACTTTCCACAAAATCAGAAGCATCTGAACATAAAATCATCACCGAGGCTGTTCATGCCGAAGGCGGGAAAATCTGTTTGCAAATTCTTCATACGGGGCGTTATGCCTATCATCCTTTGGCAGTTGCCCCGTCAGCCTTAAAAGCTCCAATTGCTCCTTTTAAACCTTGGGAATTATCAATTGGAGGCATCAAAAGTACCATTAAAGATTTTGCTAATTGTGCCTTAAAAGCGCAGGAAGCGGGTTATGATGGCGTTGAAATCATGGGTTCGGAAGGATATTTGATTAACCAATTTATCGCCAAAAAAACCAATAAAAGAACTGATGAATGGGGAGGGAGTTATGAAAATCGTATTAAATTCCCAATTGAAATTGTGAGAAAAGTGCGAGAAACGGTTGGGGCAAATTTTATCATTATTTACCGACTTTCAATGCTTGATTTAGTGGAGGAGGGTTCTACTTGGGAAGAGGTTGAACACTTGGCTTTGGAAATTGAAAAAGCGGGTGCTACCATGATCAACACAGGAATTGGTTGGCACGAAGCCCGTATTCCGACGATTGCAACGATGGTGCCGAGGGGCGGGTTTTCTTGGGTAACCCAACGTTTGATGGGTAAATTATCTATTCCTTTAATCACCACCAACCGAATTAATACGCCTGAAGTTGCGGAGAAAATATTGGCGGATGGTCACGCAAACATGGTTTCAATGGCTCGTCCTTTTTTAGCTGATCCAGCATTTTCCAAAAAAGCAATGGAAGGACGAGCTGATGAAATAAACACATGTATTGCCTGTAATCAAGCTTGTCTCGACCATATTTTTGCTCG
>JBBAKZ010000557.1:0-1773 GCA_040403275.1 Arcicella sp.
ACATGATTTTAAAAACAGAACCATAAATTCTTGGTTCGTTTTCTTTAACCCATGCTAATTTTGAGGCCGTAAAATTCCCAGGAGAATTCAATAAGTGCGACAATGCTTGTTTTGCTCGTATTCCTTCAAACGCTTTATTGCCAATTTCTACGGCACGACTATCACACCAAATAATGGAAGGTCGCAAAACGGTAAGATTTCTATCTACCATCACTAATCCGTGCATTTGGTAGGCAATTCCAATGGCGTGAATGTCTTTTGGATTATATTTTCCACTGGCATTACAACGCAAAACGGCTTGTTGAATACAATTCCACCACATTTCGGGGTCTTGTTCAGCCCAACCGATTTGAGGAGAAGAAATTGTATTTTCTATATCTGGAAATTGTGCGGAGGCCACCAATTTACCAGTTGAACCGTCCACAACTGACGCTTTGATGGAAGATGTGCCTAAGTCTAAGCCTAAAAGTAGCATTTGTTTTTCTTTAAAAGATTGGTTTTAATTCACAAAAATAGAAGAAATTAGCGAATTGTTCTATACAGTTCTAGGTCAGAATCATATTAATTTAAAAATAGAATGCTCATGGTATGACTTTTTGGTAATAGCTTTACTAAAGAAAATATAGAATTTAAGAAAAGTAAAATGGTCAAATTACAAAATATTACCAAAACTTACATAGAAAAAGTAGTCGTTAATTCAGTTTCATTATCCGTAAATCAGGGAGAAATCGTGGTGATTGTGGGGGAAAGTGGTTCGGGTAAAACGACCTTATTAAACATTATTTCTGGTCATATCCAACCTACTTCTGGTTCATTAACGCTCGATAACCAAGTAATTGATTTATATTTTAATAGACTCATCCGTGATTTCCCGACGATAAAACTTGTACCGCAGGATTATCGATTGAAGCCAGATTACACCGTTTCAGAAAATATTGACCTTGCCCTCACAAAATTCACGCATGAATACAGAAAAAAACGTGTACAAGAACTGGTAGAACTCTGTGGAATTTCAGAAATTAAGGACAAAAAACCTCGTGAAATTTCGGGTGGAGAAAAACAGCGAACTGCTATTGCCCGTGCCATTGCGGATGAGCCATTGGTACTCTTACTAGATGAACCTTTCAGTAATCTAGATGCTTTCAATCGAACGCAATTAAGAAGTAAAATAGTAGAAATTATTAAGCAAGAAGGGATTGGATGCGTGTTGGTTACCCATGATTTATTGGATGCTTTTTTGGTGGCTGACCGAATTGGCATTATGCAAAATGGTAATTTATTATTAGTAGATACTCCAAAAAATATATTCCAACAAACTAAAAATCAGTACGTTAGAAAATTTGTAGATTCAGCGATGGAACCCATTGAAGTCTTCTTAAAAATGTACGCTGAATTGTTTTAAGGCAACTGCCCGAAACAACTAATTTGAAAGTTATTTCGGGCAGGAAATTAGTGATTAAATAGTTATCTAAACCGTCTTCACGTAACTTCCTAGCCACTTTATTTCGGAAGTATGTTTAGCCATAATACTTTGAACACTATCGTCTAAGAAATATCCATCGAATTCCATCAAAAACCAGAAATTGAATTGCTCGCCTTCTTTTACTGGACGACTTTCAATTTTCAGCAGGTTAATGCCCTGTCTTTCAAACTCTTGCAAGAATCTAACGAGTGTCCCAGGTTTTCCATCCTCGGGCAAACGAGCAATAACCGTTGTTTTATCATTTTCACTTTTTTGATTGATAAAATCTTTACCAATGATAAAAAAACGGG
>JBBAKZ010000558.1:0-1767 GCA_040403275.1 Arcicella sp.
TAATAGTGGCACCAATTGATAGCCCTTGAAATTTTTTTCTCAGAAATAATCATTGGCTGGTGATAGACAACTTCATTTCCTTGCATAAATTTTATGGGGTTCGTTCTACGGTTTTGTTCCTGATTCATCCCCACTTGTAAACGATGAAATATACGAGTATTTTCGTAGCCTTTTTGATGTAAAGTTTCGTTAAAAGCCTCCTGTCCAATAAATTCATAAAGCCGATTAAACGCATCATTATCCGAAACCATCAATATTTTTTTGATGTAATGAGCCACTGAAGGCAAACCATTTTCAGCGGTTGAGTCTTTCGTGACGGGCGTGTGTTTCTGAAATTCTGCTCCCGTAATCATGGGCGTTTCTTTAGTTAATCCCTTGATTTTAAGATTATTAATTTTCTCTAAAGCTAAAATGCTGGCAGGAAACTTCACCGTACTGGCGGGATAAAAATATTCCGTATTATTGATTCGATACCCAAAAGTGGTAAATTTTGGGCGATTTTTTTTATCTCTATCTATTTGCGTATAAAGAATTTGTAAACGATATTTATCAGGATTATCCAAAAATTCTTTGAACTGTTCGGGCTTGGTAGCCATCAGTTTTGGCAAGAAATCGGCATCGATTTTTTGGGCATTTGACATTGTTGAAATAGCGAAAATTAAAAAGAGGAACAAGTATATTTTTTTCATAATGATTGTGGATTAAATATTGTTTTTCTAAGAAATTATAAATCACAGCATTCAAGCGTTTTTTAACAAAATCCCCGCCAATTTCTCCAAATCCTCTTTCAGATGCAAAGCGCTGACGACCAAACGAGTAACGGGTAAATCCGTTGCCGTTGGGTATGGAAAACAAGCCGTCATTATCCCATTTTCTTTCAAAAACTCATGTACGCCCAACTGATGCGTGCTGTAAGCAGGATAATTTTCAATGGAATCCAGAAAGGAATTTTTAGGAATCAAAGAGTTAAAAAACGCCATATTTTCGCATAATTTTGTTTGTTGCTCCGTAAAATAAGCAAGCGAATTCACGAAGGTTTCCAACAAAGCAGGCATCATAGGGGATGAACCCGCAAACATCGGCGACTGACGAATAGATGAAAGCCTTTCAATGTCCGAGAAAATTACGCCCCCCGTCATACCCATGGCTTTATTGAGCGAAGCGGTGATAATAATTGAATGATTGGATGATTGAGTACTTGAATTTTTGAGATTAGAAACCCCAAAACTATGCGAGGCATCCATCACAATCGTAATATTTTTATTTGTTGGTAGTTTATTAATCCATTGAAAATCAAATGCTTCTACGTAAGGCGAACCTACTGAATCGGAACAAATGACAATATTTTCGGCCGTACATTCGGTAACTTTCTCAACAATTTGCCAAGCCCATTCTGAATAAGTCAAACCCTTTTCCCAGTCCTCTAATTTTATACTTGAGCCATTCCAAAGCGCTGGATGAGTCTTGGGTGCGAAGAAAAATTTGGTCTCCGGTTTTTGAAGAAAATTAACGACTAATTGCCCCGCCAACATACCCGAGGAGGTGCTCAAAGCGGCTGGCATCTTGGCAAACTTGGCGAGTTCAATTTCTGCTTTTTCGTAGATGGCTAAACGAACTGTATTATTGCGTGAACTTCCCCAAGATGTACCGTAACGGGAAACGGCTTTTATAAAATTTTCTCTAAACCCTTGATGATGAGGCATTCCCAAATAAGAAGTACCACTAAACCACAAATATTCTTGGGAATTAGTAGTAAAAATTCGACTT
>JBBAKZ010000559.1:0-1760 GCA_040403275.1 Arcicella sp.
ATTATATATTTATATTCTCATTTTAAATTGATTTTCAATAATATATTAATCGTACATTATCTACATTAATAATCACATATACACCACAAACCATATCTATTCACCTTATTAAATACGTATATGCACCTTATCCTTCCAAAAACGGGATCAATAAAGTCATTTTTTACGTGCAAAAAGTCACTCTTTACGTGCGTTTAGTCACTTTTTACATGCGTTTTGTGGCTTTTTACGTTCAAATTGTCGCTCTTTAGTGTAGAATAGCCACACTTTACGTACATATTGCCACTTTTTACGTGCGTTTAGCCAATTTAAAGTGTCTAATTATGGGCTTGAAATGCCAATGGTTCAGTATTATAACTTGTCCCCAAAAGTATGTTTACCAGTAGTTCGGGTGTAATTCCCCTCTTGAGGGGTGGCTGAAAGCCGGGGTGGTATTTTCATTCACCGATGTTGGTGTTCTTCAGCCGACAATCACATTACATTAAAAAGGGGATTCCAACTTGATAATTCAAATTGAAATCCCCTTTAAACCCAAATCTAGAAGTCTTATTTATTTGTAACCCTAAACATAATATCACCAATACCCGTAGGATTAAATACCACAACCGAACTATATCCTTTATTCATCCCCATCTCTTCCCCAACTTTCAATATCGTTCCCGCCCCAAGTCCTTTCTTACCCCGAAACACACTAAAATCTTTCTTACCAGTATTCGTCATTATCGTTCCGCTTACTATCCCCGACACTACCCTTCTTATTAATGGTTTAACAATGATTGTTTTTTCCTTTGCAGCAGGTACCGCATCCACCACATCATATCCCCAAAGGGCAACGGTCTTTTTGTCCTCAGGATATAGACCAACCAAATAGGTTCCAATATCTTTTTGGTTACTGTAGGGTTTTGCCCATACGGTATTCCTCTTTCCTGTTTGTACTTCTGCCTTGGCTTTCAAATCATCTCTAGTTACTTCAAAGGCTTCTGCATCTGTTGTTTTAGTTAGCAGTTTGGTTAAATCATCCTTGTTAGTGGTAATAAAAGGTTGCAAAGGGCTAGTTCCAATAGCATATTTACCATGCTTAACAATCATCCCCGTTGTAACAGCCACCTTTTCGGCAAAAGTTGAAGCGAACAATATCTTACCATCAACGTCCACATCCACACTCCATTCTGTAAATTCCTTCATGTTTTCTTTAAACATTGGTTTCAAAAATTGAATCCACATCAATGTTCTGCGCCAAACGGGTGCAAAAGCATTGTTTCTATCTTTTGTGGCTTTTTCACTTAGCCCAATAATCGCCAGACTACTTGTATTATGCCCATCGGCAATAATACCATCGGCAATATCCTTGGCAAAATCTATATCAAATTTTGTGAGGTAAGGGGTCAAGGGACTACCAGCTGGATCAGCCAAATCAGCCAAATGTTTTTTATAACAGGCTTTCTGGTTTTTACGTTGTTCTTCATACACTGGTGAATAATTAAGGTGTGACATTTTACTTATATTTAAATTTGATTAAATTATTTGAATGAGAGAAATGATTTTTTTAAGAATGAATGTAATGTACCCCTTATTATTTGTACCCTATGTTATTTATTTAAAAAAATTCAACATTTAGTAAAATAATTTTCAAATCTTCTTCTTTTTAGCCCTATAAAATAAGAGGTTTCCATTTTGGCATTCTGAAGTAATTTGAGTAAAAAGAATAAATTTAGCAAAAAAGAAAAAATATTTTTTTACTAGGAATTTTTACTTTATTT
>JBBAKZ010000560.1:0-1742 GCA_040403275.1 Arcicella sp.
CAGACCCCACAAAAGCTCAGAAATTAATTTTCTGAGCTTTTGCTTTTATACTATTATTTTATATCCATAAGTATTATTTTCAACAAGATACCCCAAACCAAAGTTATAAAATTAGCGTTTCCAAAATGAACGTTAATTTGATATGAAACGAACCATACGCCTCATCCTCGGCGACCAACTCAATCACCAACATTCTTGGTTTAAAGAAACAAATCAAAACGTTTTTTATGTGATGATGGAAATGCGTCAGGAAACTGATTATGTTCGCCATCATATTCAAAAAATTATTGCTTTTTTTACGGCGATGCGTGCCTTCTCATCCTATCTTCATGCACAAGGACATCACGTAATTTATCTAAAATTAGATGATAAAAACAATACGCAATCTTTAACCAAAAATCTTGACAAAATCATTCAAAATCTTGATATTGAGGCATTTGAATATCAACAACCTGATGAATATCGACTGAGTGAGCAGTTGAAGGAATTTGTATCTAATCAAGGTTATGATTTAGGAAAATCCTTACACAGCACCGAACATTTTATGAGTTCGCCCGCTGAATTTGCGAATTTTTTTAAGGGCAAAAAGACTTTTTTGATGGAAAATTTCTATCGAATGATGCGCAAAAAATATGGAATTTTGATGGATGGAACTGAACCCCTCACAGGTCAATGGAATTATGATACTGATAATCGGAAAAAACTGCCTACTAATCATCGCCCCATCGAACCTTTAACTTTTGAGAAAGACGTTTCGGAGATTTATCATTTAGTACAAAACCAAGAAATAAAAACCATTGGTAAGGTAAATCCACAGGCGTTTATTTGGGCCACTACACGTGCTGAATCTTTGCAATTATTGGCGTTTTTTGTGGAAAATTGTTTGGAAAATTTTGGCAATTTTGAAGATGCGATGCACCCCTCCTACTGGTCAATTTATCATTCCAGATTATCATTTTCAATGAATTCAAAATTACTTTCGCCTTTGGAAGTAGTGAACCGTGCTGTAAAATTTTGGGAGGATAATCAAGACCGAATAAGCATTTCTCAAATTGAAGGTTTCGTTCGACAAATAATCGGTTGGCGAGAATACATGCGGGGGATTTATTGGGCTAAAATGCCTGAATATGAAACACTTAATTATTTAAACCATGACCGAAAACTCCCAAACTGGTTCTGGACTGGCGAGACTAAAATGAACTGTTTGAAACATTCTATCGGTCAGAGTTTGAATTATGCCTACGCTCATCATATTCAAAGATTGATGGTAATTGGCAATTTCACGTTGCTTGCGGGTGTTCACCCAGACGAAGTTGACGAATGGTTTTTGGGCATTTATATTGATGCAATTCAGTGGGTTGAAATTACCAATACAAGGGGTATGAGTCAATACGCTGATGGAGGAATTGTGGGGTCTAAACCTTACGTCTCTTCGGCAAATTACATTGATAAAATGAGTCATTATTGTGGCACGTGTTTTTATGATAAATCTAAGAAAGTCGGACACAAAGCTTGTCCGTTTAATAGTCTTTATTGGAATTTTTATGACCGCCACGCTGATAAACTTTCCAAGAATCCACGCATCGGCATGGCATACGTAACATGGAAAAAAATGCAAGCCGAACAAAAAGCAGAAATTTTAAACCAAGCAGAAATTTATTTGAATGACATTGAAAATTTGTAGGAATGAGTAAATTTGTTTATTGTTTCAAATCGCTAATCCCCAACACCTCATCCCTATT
>JBBAKZ010000561.1:0-1741 GCA_040403275.1 Arcicella sp.
GCCAGAGGTTTTCCTCCAACGCTTTCGCTTGCTCCTTCAAAATTTTATTGTAATATTTTAATTGCTCGTCTGCCATGGTCAGTGATTCAATATCAGAGCCTTGCAATTCTATTTTCAATCTTAACAATTCAAATAAATCATCTTTTTCATAAGCCTGCGTAACCCTTTTCATAATTTCGGTTTTGCGTACACGTTCGGTTTCGTCACGCTCACGGTCGGGATGAAAAGCTTTTACTAAATCGGTGTAAATACTACGAGCGGCTTTACTTACATTTTTGGCTTCCTCTTTGATTTTCTCCTCTTTCTCGATTTGCTTCTCACTCTTCTTTTTGTTGGCTTTTTTGGCTTGGGCTTCGGCTTGCTTTTCTTCAATTTTCCGCTCCATGTATTCCTGCATTTTCTGCGGGTCACTGACATCGGCACCTTCCTCAAATTCAATCCCAAACATGGACGACATCATACTTTTCATCATTTCAGCCGAGGCATTTTCCGCCTCCGCATCCATTTCATCAAAAGGTTCATCGGCATATTTATCGTAAAGCGTTTTCAAAGCTTCATTTCCTGTGCTTTCAATCAATTCTTGAGATTTATGAATGATAAAATCAGCAATTTTAGCTTTCTCTTTTTTCTTAAAAAACGGGTCGTCATGGTGTTTATCAAAAACGTAAACTAACTCCGTAATTTTATCAATATGCTTTTGTTCAACGGGAATAATATCCGATTGTATCCGTGTAACGATTAACCGTAAAGCTACTTCATCGGCTTGCAATCGTTGTTTTAATTCATTGATTTTCTTGACATTAATGTTAAATTGCTTTTGTAGTTTCGATAAATCTTTCTCCGATTTTGGGGTAATTACGAGGGCTTTATGCGACATGGATTCTTAAATTTTTGTTCTTAAATATCCTACCAATATTTCTAAACCTTTCTCGAAATGCACGTTATTGGGTATAACAATATCAGCGTGTTTACGGTAAGGTTTTACGTATTTCTGGAAAGCAGGCTCCACGTGATTATTCCAACGATACATGACTTCTTCCAATTCGCCATACCCACGCTCCTGACCGTCACGTTTAATGCGGCGGTCAAGTCTGAGTTTGCGTTTGGCATCAATAAAAATCTTCAAATCCAACGAATCGGCAATTTCTTTGTAATACAATACAAAGAGCCCTTCTACCACAATAATTGGTTTGGGCTCGAATGTCATCATTTTGGGAATGATATCGGGATTATTGAAAGTATATTCTAATTTTTGGAAAGATTTTCCTTCGTGAATTGTTCTGACATCGCTGGCGTATTGGTGCAAATCTAATGATTTTGGTTCGTCAAAATTAATATAACCATGAGCATCCACTTCTTGATCTTGACGATCACGGTAGTAATTATCCTGCGAAATCAAACAAATTTCTTCGTGCGAAAATGACTTTAACAATTGCTTTAGGAACGAAGTCTTTCCCGAAGCACTGCCCCCTGTTATACCGATAATAAATGGTTTTTGATTTGGTTTCACTAAATAAAAGTTTCGTTGTGGAGTTTTTGCAAAGTTCGTGAAGAATGTTAAAATATAAACTCTGAGATATAATTATTTTGAAACAATTATTCGTTCACATATTATTTTTGGTTAATTTTACATATAAAATTTAATAAAATGGCAACATTAATAATAGAAATAGAAAATAAAAAACTCAAATTTTTCAAAGATTTGATTCAAAATTTCTCTTTCGTCAGTGTACGAGAAGGT
>JBBAKZ010000562.1:0-1723 GCA_040403275.1 Arcicella sp.
CACTTTCATTAACTTGTTTTTTATTTGAGTTCGTAATACTTTTTTATACTCGTTTTCCGATGCGAAAGTCGCTCGGTTCGATTTATAAGATTATACCCTCCAACGTTTTGACGATAATTATTCAAATAAATAGTTGAATAATTGGCATCTCCTTTTATCGTATCAATATTACTGATAGATACTTTTGCAGAGGTTTATTATTTATAACTAATAACGAGATATTGCCTATCTGGCGACATGTTTTCATGGGTAAGAAACTGGTTGTGCTATTGAGGTGCTCAAATTTTGATGGGTTTTCAAAAATTAGCCTGTGTCTATTGTTCCAAAAACTTAGTCTGTTGATGCATTTTCAAGAAAAAAACCATGTTTTCTCTTATACCAATTATTTTATTTTTCTCGCATCAACAAATATCGGGTCATGCATAAGCTACTATCCTCCGAAAAGGGTACTAATGGGATGGTTGCCACTAATTTCCAGCCTTGTTTGGCAAATTCAGTGAGGGCTTTTACGATTTGTAAATCGTTGGATTGGATATTTTTGAAGTTGATTCCCAATAAACTAAACAAATTTAACATATCGGTTTCTTCTTGTTTACCGTCATCGTGAGTGATGATGAGTTTAGACCGTCCTCCACCACCCGAAACGGTAGATTCGATACTGGTAATTTGCATATATTGCGTAGTGGTAGCTTGAGCATGTGTGTCGAAACTGACAACTATGCAAAAAGCAATGGCAAATAAAAGTTGTTTCATTATGATAACTTGAGGATTATGATAAAAAATTATAGCAATTTAGTAAATCGTGAGGATTTTTAATTCTTCTTGGTTTACAAATTATCTTACGGTATTTTCAATCTTGGTATTTATTGACAAAACAATAGCTAAAAAAATGTCTTAAAGGATTGCCAAGCACTTATTTATAAAAAATACATTTGACAATTTTTTTACAGTAGATTAAGCCTAAATTTAATTGCTGAGGAGTTTATAAAAAATCTACCGTGTACTTAGAAAATCAATCATCGTACAGCCGTTACTCAGTTTTATGGAGACAGATACAAATGCATCCCGAAAATACCACTAAAATAATCCAAGAAATTGTCAGATGAGCAATGAGTTTTAGTTTAGCAGATGATAGCTTTATCAAACAAGCTCGGCAAAGATAAACACGCTACCTTGAAGTTAAAATACTAACGCCTCACTCCTACCCGAAACGCCATTTTCGTTGAATGCTTCAATGACGCAATAATATTTTTGACCCACGGTTAAAGCTCTCAATTCCAATGCATTAGGAGCATCGCCCCAAAGTTGATACGTCTGATATAATTTATCGGGAGCAATTCCCCAAAGAATATTGTAACCCACCACGTTAGCAGGTTTTTCCCAAGAAATATCCGCATTTCGAGTATCAGCCTGACGTTTTGCGGTCAATTTTTTCGGAACTTCGGGCGATTTTCCTGAGCCATTTCCAAAAACCCGAATATCACTCACCGCCAAATTTCGCATCGGCACGTGAACATTTTCGTATTTGATAAAACGTGCTTTCACACTCGTAGGCAATTCTAGGTAAGCATTTGGGCGATCACGGTGTGGTTCGGTAGTATTATCCGAAATTAAATCCCATTTTTTGCCATCCAAAGAAGCGTAAAACCTAAATTGGGTATAAACACGGGCTTCGTTGGCATTATAAACGTCTGATTTATAGTCGGTAAAATTTACTTGCAAA
>JBBAKZ010000563.1:0-1716 GCA_040403275.1 Arcicella sp.
GAGTTCTTTAACTCAAAAATGTACGAGAAATAATGATGGATAAAAATCAAATCACGGGTTTAGTATTGATAATGGCAATGTTGCTAGGTTATCAATTTTTCTTTGCCCCAAAGATTGAACCAGAGAAACCACAACAGAAAGTAAAGACTACCCAATCTTCAATCAATCCACAAAAAGTTGCCACCCTTGACTCAAATGCCGCAAAAACTGCCGCAGGAGATTTTGCCACGGCAGCGGTTGGAACTAGCAAAGATGTTGTCTTAGAAAATAAAGACATTAAAGTAACTTTCACTTCGCAAGGTGGACGTGTGAAACAGGTTTTATTGAAAAATTACGAAACCTACAATGCTTTCGCAGAAAATAAAAAAGAGCCTTTGGTGATTTTTGACCAAGATTTTGATAAAATTTCCCTTGAATTACCAACCACCAAAGGAAACATTGATTTGAATAAATTATATTTCAATACGAGTTCAGCAGGTGGAGTGGTTGCCGAAGGAAAAACGGAAAAAGTTGTTTTTAGCCTACAATTGGCGAATGGACAGACCGTTGAACAAACTTATACGTTGGGCGGAGCAGGTTTTTTATTAGATAATGACTTGAAATTGACGGGATTAGACGGAATTTTGAAAAATGAATCGGTTAAAATGAATTGGATTGAAAATGTTCGTCCAACGGAGAAAGATTTAACTGAAAATCGTAAAGCGACCGTAAATTATTTAATCAATGATGGTGAAAATTTCGACCAATTATCGGAGTCGCCAACGGGTTCAAACGATGCGAAATTAGATCAACCTTTGAAATGGGTGGCTTTTAAAAAGAAATATTTTTTATCAAGTTTTATTACCAAGAATGATCCAATCCAAAAAGCACAGGTAACAGGAACTGCCAATGAGCAAGATTCTGTGAATATTAAAACGCTTCGTGCCAACATGGATTTGAATTTGGCGGGTATTAAAGCGGGAAAAGGTAATTTTCAATGGTATTTTGGACCAAACGATTACAACATCATCAAAGACGTAGCACCAGGTTTTGGCAAAAACGTAAAATTGAGTTACGACATATTTTTGCCGATTACTCGCTATATATTTGTGCCTTTATTTAATGTCTTAGAAAATATTTTTTCTAATTACGGCTTATTGATTATTGCCTTGGTTTTAATTATCAAATTTGCTTTGTTGCCATTGACCTACAAGTCTTATGTGAGCATGGCAAAAATGAGGATTTTACAACCTGAATTAAATGCTATCAAAGAAAAAATTGGTGATGATCCAGCGAAGCAACAACAAGCACAAATGAAATTATACGGCGAAGTTGGCGTGAGTCCTTTAAGTGGTTGTGTGCCAGTTTTAGCAACTATGCCCGTTTTGATGGCCGTTTTTATGTTGTTCCCGAACTTAATTAACCTGCGTCAGCAATCGTTTTTGTGGGCAAATGACCTTTCAACGTTTGATTCCATTGCGACTTTACCTTTCAGTATTCCCTTATACGGAAACCACGTCAGTTTGTTTACTCTATTGATGACTGTTTCAAGTATTGCTTACGGATATTATAACAACCAAAATACACCAGACCAAACAGGCCAGCCGATTGACATGAAGAAAATGGCTTACATCACACCCGTAATCTTTATGTTTGTGATGAACTCTTTACCAGCGGGTATGAGTTTCTATTACTTTATTTCAAATATTGTAACGATTGGGCAACAAATTGGTATTC
>JBBAKZ010000564.1:0-1703 GCA_040403275.1 Arcicella sp.
AGGTGCTTGATGCATTTCACCTGGATTTAGTAACCCATTTTCTTTAAAAGTCTGATCAACCAACGTAACAGGAAATACGTAGTAACCGGCCTCGGCCAGCGGAAGCGTTGCAGATGACATAACACTGTAGGTAGCACGAAGGTCTGATGTATTGTTAAGAGGGGGCAAAATTAAAATTGACTTTGGTTGAAACTGACGGAATGCAGAATAATCCACCTCTGATTTCTTACTAGCGCAACCATTCAAAAATAGAAAAGTCACAATCAATAAAATTAAGTTTGTACAACGTCCCATAAAGGTTTTTATTTCCTTATTTTGGTAAGAACGCGATCCATATAGACCGCTGATTCAGGAAATAATGATTTCTCTGTTTGGAACGACTGGTACGCTTGATCGTTTTTACCAGTTTGGAAGTACAAGTATCCTAAGTGCGCGTGAAAACCCGGTGGGACAGATTTGCTAGTACTCCGAGCCTTTTGATAGTCTTCTTCTAATTTGGCAATCTGCTCCTCCAGTGGTGATTTACCTGGGTCGTTATAGATTGCATAAACCTGTTTTTCGTAATCGCCCCACTGATAAAGAGATTGTTTAGGAGTTGCACAACCCGAAATCACTACTAGTAGAAAAACACAATTAACAATTAAGAAACGCATTTTGGATTACTAGTGGCTGGTCTTTAATTGACCAGATTCAACTCCCTCAACAAGGCGATTCACAGCCTCACGAATAGCCAAATCCAAAACTTTTCCATTCAATGTAGAGTCGTAGCTAGCTGTTCCCCCGAATCCAATTACTTCTCTATTTGAGAGAGCGTATTCACCGGCGCCTTGTACAGAAAATATAACTTGTGAAGTAACAGCATCAACAACATTCAGACTTACTTTTGAGTAAGCAATTTGCGTTTTACCGCGACCCAATATTCCAAATAGCTGCTGATCACCAACTTCCTTACGACCAAACTCCGTTACATCACCTGTAATAACAAAATCTGCACCACTTATATTTTGTGCTTTGCCCTTAAACCTTGCCTCTTGGCTAATTTCTCCCATGTTGTCCCTGTCAACAACTATGAAGCGATTTGCCTGCTGCATGTGTGTAATCAAAATGGTTTTAGCCTGGCCGCCCAATCTGTCCACACCATCTGAAAAAAGACCTCGCATAAAACTTGATCTGTTATCAAACTTACCTACAGCCAAAGTGTTTTTTACACCGCTGTAAACAGTCTTAGCTGAAGTTACTTGTTGGGGCGCAATGCTTTGTGAACTTTCTGATGCACATCCATGCAATAAAATAGGTATCACCATTAAAAAAGTAACAAGTTTGATTATTTTTAAGTTAAACATATGAGGTTGCTGTTCAAGTTGTTTTATAAGCTTTTATTCAGTTTAACGGAAACTTTGAAATTTATAATATTTTTTTACTACCTATCCCCACAAAAAACAAAAAAGTATTGTCTTTATATAAGTTACTATTTAATAACTCTTATATATATTTAAAATACTTATTAAGTATAAATAAATAGAAATAATTATCAAGGCCGGTAAATTAAATACTGTTCTATTAATAAAAAATTATATTTTTAATAATTTTTTGCAAATTTGTATAAAAATAGTAGCAATACCTTGCAAAGCAAATGACATTCACCCTAACAATTTTTTGCTGGTGATTTTTTAAAAAAAAGAATTAACTATGGGCTTTAAAAA
>JBBAKZ010000565.1:0-1702 GCA_040403275.1 Arcicella sp.
TGTTCGAGGAGGAAATGTGGATCAAAATTTAGTACTTTTGGATGGAGTCCCTCTGTTTAATACCTCACATTTGTTTGGATTTTTTACGGGTTTCAATGCGGATATGGTGCAGGATTTGAGCCTGTTCAAAGGGGGAATTCCGTCCATGTACGGCGGACGCGCGTCCTCGGTGCTCGATGTACACCTTAAAGAGGGAAATGTGGAAAAATGGGGAATCGAGGGTGGCGTGGGACCTATTTCGAGCCGATTACTTTTTGATGGTCCACTTTTCAAAGGAAAGACGTCTTTACTTGTAGGCGCCCGAGGATCCCTATCGGATTTTTATATGAAATATTTTCCAAATCCAGCTTTGGCAAAAAGTAAAGCCGATTTTTATGATGTCAACTTGAAATTAACGCATCGCTTTGGTAAGAATCAGCGAATCTCTTTTTCGGCCTATTTGAGTAATGATGGATTCAAATTTGCTTCTGATCCCCTCTATTCTTGGAATACCAAAGTCTTTAGTATAAAGCATAATGCGCTGATTGGAAGCAGTATTTCGCATAATTTCACCGCTTTTATCAGCGATTATTCCTATGGAATTGAAGGCTTGAAAAAGGGGGTCGAATTTATCTGGCGTCCATCGATTATTCATAAATCAATTAAAGAAGATCTGAGCTGGGAAATAAACCCTAAAAACCGCCTGGATTTTGGAATGGAATTTAGCGCCTTTCAAAATGATGCAGGCAGTTTTCTTCCAAACGCAGCTCAATCTGCGATTGAAAAATTTCCAATGGGCACAGAAAACTCACGGGAGATGTCGGCTTATATAGGGCATAGTGCTCGGGTCAGCAATAAAATCAGTTTGGATTATGGTCTGAGGTACTCGATGTACCAATTGCTCGGCCCGCAGGATTTTTATGGGTATAGAAGTGGAATATCTCGGGCCCTTAACACCATCAAAGACACGACTCATTACGGCGCGGGAACGGTGATTCAAACCTACGGGGGATTTGAACCACGTTTGTCATTAGTCTTTAAAGTGGACACGAGCCTCTCTGTAAAATTTGGTTTTACTCGAATGCAGCAGTTTAGGCATCTTTTGTCGAATACCATGGCGATCTCCCCGGTGGATGTGTGGAAGAATGCAAATCCTTATTTACCCCAGCAAATTGCCGATCAATATTCCCTCGGTATTTTTAAAAATTTCTCCAATGTTCAAAATGCAGTTTTCGAAACTTCTTTGGAAATCTATTATAAGGATCTTAAAAACGTAGTTGACTATATAGATGGAGCGGCTTTGTATTTAAATCCAACCGTGGAAACCGAATTGTTGGTGGGCAAAGGCCGAGCCTATGGAGTCGAAATTTTCTTGAAAAAGGCCAACGGAAGACAGGTGACCGGCTGGGTTTCCTATACCTATGCGCGTACATTCCGACAAATTGAGGCCAATGCAAATCAATCGGCAGCAAATTTTGGATTGGAATTCCCAGCGAATTTTGATACCCCCCATACGTTTAAATTTGTGTTGAATAATCGCTTTACGAATCGTATTTCGTTCAACGCGAATTTCACTTACATGACGGGTCGGCCGATTACCTACCCAAATGGTCGGTATAAGATTTATGCCTATAATGAGTTGTTTGACTACGCTAATGCCAACGGTATTTTTCCTCGTCCCGTCCTCACAGCTACAACCTATAAATATGGAAGTTCTAACAAT
>JBBAKZ010000566.1:0-636 GCA_040403275.1 Arcicella sp.
TTGCCGTAGTCGGTGCGGGTCCTGCGGGATTGTCATGTGCCGTTACGCTCGGACAACGTGGACATGAAGTGCATCTTTTTGAGGAGCAATCTACGATTGGAGGGCAGTTTAACATTGCCAAAGAAATTCCAGGAAAGGAAGAATTTTCGGAGACTTTGCGTTACTATCATCGCCAAATGGAAATCAATCAAGTGAAAGTACATTTAAATACCCGTTTTGACGAAAATCAAGCCAATGATTTTGATGAAATTGTGGTGGCAACGGGAGTAAGGGGGCGTAGTTTGGATATTGAAGGCATAAATCACCCTAAAGTGTTGACTTATACCGAAGTAATTTTGGATAAAAAACCCGTAGGTAAAAAAGTGGCCGTTGTTGGAGCCGGAGGGATTGGCTTTGATGTTTCGGAATATTTAACGCATTCGGGAAGTACCGATATTCCGCATTTTATGCAAGCGTGGGGCGTGGATATGGAATACAAAACGGGCGGTGCTTTGATGGAAAATACCGAAATGAATTCCCCAAGAGAAGTATATTTATTACAACGCTCTGCTGGGAAACTCGGAGAAGGTTTAGGCAAAACAACGGGTTGGATTCACCGAACGGCTTTACGCATGAAAAACGTAAAAATGATTGGCG
>JBBAKZ010000566.1:646-1696 GCA_040403275.1 Arcicella sp.
GACGATGGACTTCACGTCTTAATTAAAGGGCAACCGCATTTGTTGGAAGTGGATCATGTGGTAATTTGTGCGGGACAAGTTTCTAATAATCAATTATATAACCATTTAAAGGAGAAACACAAAAACATTCATCTCATCGGTGGTGCTTTAGAAGCTGGCGATTTGGATGCCAAGCGAGCGATTGAACAAGGCGTTAAGTTGGCGATTGAGTTGTAGGGTATTTAAAATTTCAAATCCACAACGCAGGCTGGGTTCAAAACCTCGCCTGCGTTGGTGTTTCAAATAGATTCTAATAAAATAATCAAAAATAAACCCTATTTTCGAGTATTGATTTATCCTAATCTCAAAATACGTATGAAACAGTCCATATTATTTATTCTATTTTTATTTCAATTCTCCTCAAAAATTACCGCCCAACAACCCAGTGAAAAAGTCGTAAACTTTCGTTGGAAGGCCAATTGGATTGCTCCACAAAATGTTAATTTAAACGAGTTTGGGGTGTATCATTTCCGCAAGAATATTGAACTCAGTCAAAAACCTAATTCTTTCATCATTAACGTTTCTGGAGATAATCGGTATCGTATTTTTGTGAACGGAAATTATATTGGTGCGGGTCCCGCTCGTGGCGATTTGATGCACTGGAATTTTGAAACTTTTGATATTGCGGCTTATTTACAAAAGGGTAAAAACACGATTGCTGCCGTTGTTTGGAATTTTGGAAAAGATAAGCCAGTGGCTCAAATAAGCAATCAAACGGGCTTCATTTTGCAAGGAAATTCAACAGCCGAAGAAATCGTGAACACCAATAATACGTGGAAAGTAATTGAAAACAAGGCGTATAAACCCATAAAAGTGGATGGTGCAAAATTGCAAACGTATATCGTTGTGGGCTGTGGCGAAGAAATAGATGCTTCAAAATTCCATTATCGTTGGGAGCAACTGGATTTCGATGATAAATCATGGGATAAAGCCCAACACCTGGAACCCGGCTATCCTACAGGCACAAGTTCGGGGGCGAGATGGTATTTATTACCAAAGACAATGCCGTAA